>JBGALP010000182.1:0-10878 GCA_044223805.1 Agriterribacter sp. | reverse complement strand
ATCCGATGTATGATTTTGCCGTATCCTGGTATTCGTAAGTACGTGTACTGGTTTGAAGAAAATATCCAATATCTTTCCAGCTACCACCACGAATTACTTTACGTTTCATACGCGGAGGATCACTATCTTTTGCATTCCAGCGAATATCAGGGTTCATATCATGCTGAAAGTTATAAGCGCCTTCGTAAAAGAAAGAAGAAGTCCACTCTGCTACGTTACCGGCCATATTATATAAACCAAAGTCATTAGGCCAGTATGCATCTGCACGAACAGGATATAAACCACCATCTTCAGCATAATTACCACGACCTGGTTTGAAGTTGGCGAGTAAGCAACCTTTTTTATTTCTTAAGTAATAACCACCCCATGGGTAAGGTGCCTGTGAACGACCACCACGTGCTGCATATTCCCATTCTGCTTCTGTAGGTAATCTGAAGTCAGACTCCTGAGCTCTTTTTTGTGACTCAAGAAATGAGTTCAGGTATTTTGTTCTCCATTCGCAAAACGCAACAGCTTGCTTCCAGTTAACACCTACTAAAGGATAGTTACCAAATGCGGGGTGAGAAAAATATCTTTTCGACATCGGCTCATTGTAAGAGTAGGAGAAGTCTCTGATCCAAACCAGTGTATCCGGATAAATAGGTACTTCTTTTTTATCTATGAAATTTGAACGCGACTGATTAGCATTTTCTTTTCTTGCTGCATCCCTGTATCTGAATGTTTCAGAATGATAAATCAGTTTTGCCGCATCCATTTCTTTTTTGCCGAATATGCGGTTATCAGGAGAAACGATCATGGCATCTAACTGCTCAACCGTTTTGGGATCACTCCATTTGATTGCCTGAATTTTTTTCCAATCGAGGCTATTGCCATCTTTTGCTTTGTAACCCAATTTCTCACCAGCAATAGAATCTCTTACCCAGTTTACAAACTGACGATATTCATTATTGGTAATTTCGGTTTCGTCCATCCAGAAACCACTTATGGTAATTTGTTTATTGCGTGCAGTATATGCAAAGTTGATATCCTCGTCACTAGGCCCCATGTGAAAAGTACCCTGTGGAATATACACCATTCCCGGAGGCTTAGGGAGTGAATACTTTCCTCCAGGAGCTACTCCATGTAGCTGACCATCTTTGGGTAAGCCCTTAGGATTTTGCAGCTTGCCGCAGCTTGCAAACACAATGCTTAATGCAGCTAAGGCAACGAGGTTGTTAAAGAGGCTTCTCACTTTCATAAAAATAGCTTAAAGGGTATTTGGACAAATATAGATGAAATATTAATTTAAATTTTTCGCCTATTAAATATTATATATTTTTTAGCTTCTGGACAAATTCCCAGATAACATAGGTTATATAAAATTTTCTTATGATTATTGTGCTTTTTAATCCTAATATTTCGGCTCCGGTTCAACGAGTTGCACACATTAAAGCCTCTTTTGCCAGCGTTGTACACATGAATTACACTATAACCTTGCTATTATCAATTGATACCCTTCAACACCATATAATTAAATCAAGTTCATTTTAAAATTATCTCAAAAATCAAGTTTATTCCTGATGCAATTTTTATTTGCCGAGTTAAGATCTGAATTTAACAACCTTTAAATCGTTTTGCATACATCAACCAAAACAGGCGATTGAGAATACAAATTCCAAGCCACTATTAAAGGGATTGGCAATACTATCTATGGTTTGTATACGCATATAATAGCCTGTAAGGTTGCAATGTTCAAAAAAAATTAATCAAGAATTAAGTGTAGAAGTATTACTGATAAGCGTAACTATTGAAGAGTTTGAAGATGTTATTTTTTCTTATTCCAGATAAATATTTTTCAAGTGCTGCCACCATGGAAGGAACCTCCGGAGCCGGAGCTTTAATATGAAGCGTAAGTCCCGCTTCCTCAACGGCCTTTGAGGTGTTATTTCCAAAGGCACCTATTTTTGTTCCATTCTGTTTATAACGGGGATAATTTTCCAGTAAGCTTCTCACACCACTGGGCGTAAAAAAACATATCACATCATATTCGTCCCTCTCCATAATTTTTGTTACATCATTACTAATGGTTTTATACATAAATGGAGTAGCAAACTCACATTTGTTAGTTTTTAACCAGTTAATAATCTCATTATCCGGTTGATTTTCGGAACACGGATACAGGAACTTTTCATTCTCCTTGTGCTTATTAATTACATCAAACAAACTTTTATTGGTACCATCAGCACCATAAAAAACTTTACGTTTTCTGTAAAGAATAAACTTTTGCAGGTATAATGCCACAGACTCTGTAATGCAGAAATACTTTGTATCCTGAGAGATGGCAATTTTCATTTCTTCACATATACGAAAAAAATGGTCAATTGCATGCCTGCTGGTGAATATTACTGCACTATATAATGCAATATCAATTTTTTGTTTTCTGAAGTCTTTAGCCGGAATGCCTTCAAGCCTTATAAAAGGAAAAAATTCCAATTCTACGCTGTGCTTTCTCGCCAGCTCAAAATAAGGAGATTTATCTGAATCTGGGCGCGGTTGAGTAATCAGTACCTTTCTGATAGACGTAACAGAACTGCTACCTGTCATTGTTTCCTTTTTTACTATATGTTTATCTGTATTAGGCAATGATTTTGCAAAGTTACGAACTTCTTTCAAACAAATCCACCAACATTCTGTAAATCAACAGCGCGGGGATAATTTCAAAGCCGCAGACATACAAAAAAAGATGCAATGCGCTAATTTTTAATTCGTTGCGCATTCCTATATAACCTACAATAAACCTATAAATCAATAAAAAAATTATCAATAGTATTGATGCTGTAAATGCAATCTGCTGAAATGGCTTATCAGAAAAAGCAAGAACGAGTGTAAAAGGTATAATTAGTATGGATAAGATTTTATTTACCATAAAAACTATAAAAGTATAGGTATCTAATGCCTCTTCCTGTCCGAACATCCAGCCGGATAGTTTTAGAATAAAATATTTAAACGTGTATACAAAAGCGATGCTGAAGAAGCAGATAGAAAACAAAATCCACGGATTGGCAATGGCACCTTTTAAATAAACTATTATCAAATAAGCAAAAAGCGCAAGGCTGAAAACAAAAAATATATTAAAAAGCAAGGTAGTCATTCCGGCTTGCTGTAACTGATCACGGATTTGTTTTTGCCGGAAAGCCGATCTCCAGAAAACATTAAACAAATCCTGGAAATATTTAGGAAACCCTACTTTTAAAATACCAAGAAATAATAACACCCCACACATAATATAAAACAATTCATCTTTTTTGCTGGCATTACTTGGTTGAGATGGCATAACAACAATGTTATCCTCTACATTGTAATATGGATGATGTTCAATAAGCGGAAGTATTGTTGAACCATACGCGGTTGAAAGATGAACTGTATCATTTTGGGGTAAAAGCACGGGCGGTACAGAATCTATTACCGGCCTTATACTATCCTTTTTAATAACAGCAATCGGTTCTTTTGGTTTTTGTTTTATTATCTTTTGGGGTAAAGTGGTGTCTGATTGAACCGCTAAAGGTTCTTCTATTTTTTTTACTGTCGCTGAATCATCCTGCGCATATACCACTGTTAATTGCATAAATATTATACAAAAAACAATTGTTACAATTTGTATTACCGATCTTTTGTTCATGTAGTTCACAAAAATATTTCAATTTCTTCAGGCTCTTACTATATGTTTAAAATAAACTCACTAACCCAAAATGTATTTTGGCCTGACGAAAGTTTAGTGGTGTATCATCCCGTTTTCCTACCGCGTAACTTAAATTAAAAATGCCTGCCTTTGTTTCGAAAGCCATACCAATACCAAAACCCAGATACGTATTCATATTAGTCCGCAAGTCTGCATATGATTTGCTGTTAACCCAACCTCCATCAGCAAAACCAAAGAAATAAGAGTTAAGTCCAATAAAAAACCTATACTCCGCGGTCATCACCGCATAACTGCTGGCATAAATACTTTCCTCGTCAAAGCCGCGCAATAACTTATATCCACCTATCTGAAACATTTCGTTTCTGAAAATATTATTTGTGTAAATACCTCCGGCATTGATGGCGGTTTTGAGTACAGCTTGTTTCCCGGTTTTAAAATAATGCGCTCCCGTTATATTCAACCTGATGAGGTAAGTTTTCCTATCGAGACTATCATACAAAGAGGCATAGTTAAAAGCGTTTCCCGCATCATCTTTGCTCATCTTTAGTATAGAATTATTGGGTTTTATTTTACGAATGCCGGCAGATAGAACAATATTGGCTTCATTTCCTTTACGGGGATTAAACCGGTAATCAGTATTATTGAATATGTAACGAATGCCCAGGTTGGTATTATTTACATCAATATAAGAAGGTAGTCTTTTTGTTGCTTTGATTTGTGTTGTATCTATTCCGGCGGGCAATACGTTTGTTGATATATTTTGTATAAAAACTGTAGCGGTTTGCTTACCGGTTGAAATGTATTGTACCCCGAATTGTGCATTCAGATTAAGAAAAGAGGAATCTTTTTTCAACAGATCAAAGTTGAAATCAATGCCAAAAGGCGTGTTAAATATATAGGGGTGTTGATATAGAAGATGCAATCTTGGAGATTTTACCTGGATCTGCTGCCAGTTTACTCCTATAGATTCACCTGCACCCAATGCATTTTTCAGGTTAATATTTGCTTCGCCTGTAAGTTGCAGCTTTGTTCTGCCAGGCGCGTCTGTAGCGGGCAAAAAACCAACCAGTACATCCACCTGGCTGCTTTTTTTAGGATCAATGTATAAGTTCAATATCGAACCTGAACCATTCATAGTAAGGTCCCAGGTTTTAATTTCTTTGAGATAGGGCAGCTCCAATAACTTTCTGCTTACAGCTTGAAGCCTTTCCTTTTTATATAAAGAACCATTTTCAATGCCAAGATAACGTTGCAAAAAATAATTAGAAATATTTGCCTTACCATATACTCTTATACTATCAATCACATATTCCGGACCTTTATCTGTTTTCAAGAATGCAGAAAGTTTTCCATTAGAAATTCCGAAGCTGTCTAATTGTATTTTGGCGAAAGGATATCCATTGTTTTCGTAATAATCTAACATCTTTTCCTGCCAATACTGAAGTTTTTTAAAGTCCAGTGCTGTATTGCTGATGTTTTTTTCATTCCATCCTATGCCCGAAAGCATTTTTTTGTCGGCACTATCTGTATTCAGTTTTATCCACTGGTATTGTTCTCCCACATACATCCATACCTGCGCTGTGCTGGTATCAAACTGCATGCTATCTAAAGAAACATTGATATATCCCTTTGTTTTGAGTATACCTGTAGCTTTATCAAGATATGATCTGCAACTAAATTCATTGACAAACTCAGTTTGTAATCCCGCCGTTTCCGCATTGAAGGTGGTATCTTTGTCGGTAAAATAATAATGGAGCTGGTATTTATCCTGGGCGCTGGTATGCAATGACAGCACCAGGAAAACCAACATTCCCGAAAAGCAGCGCAGTCTGTTCATTACCAACAAATCTAAAATCATAATTCTGAAATCAAAAATCATTTAGCAATTGGCAGGTATATACATCCATATTCCCTTTTGCAAACAAGCATGTTTATACTGCAATTTTCATTTCTCTACTTCATTGCAATTCAAGAACGATTTAGTATCCGCTTTATTGAAAGAAATAAATATAAGGAGCGACAACACTGTAAACATTGAAACCATATACCTTGGCGGAGGTACACCCAGCCTATTAAGCCAGCACGATTTAACCTCTATACTTGCAGGTCTGGCAAAAAACTTCAGCATCAGCACCAATGCAGAAATAACGTTGGAGGCCAATCCAGATGACATTAATACATCGCAGTTGTATATGTGGAAGCAAGCGGGCATCAACCGGCTGAGCATAGGAGTGCAATCTTTTTTTGAAGAAGATCTGCTGTGGATGAACAGGGCACATAATGCACTACAGGCCAAAACCAGTATTGCCGATGCACTGAATGCTGGATTTGACAATATGAGCATTGATCTTATTTATGGTACACCCACGCTCAGCGACGAAAACTGGGATGTAAATATTAGTACAGTAATTGATTTTAGCATTCCTCACATCAGTTGCTATGCCCTTACCGTAGAACCTAAAACAGCCTTACACGCGCTGATTGAAAAAAAGAAAATGCAGGATACTGAACCTGAACAACAATCCAGGCAATTCTTGCAAATGCTGGATAAATTGCCATCTGCCGGGTATGAACACTATGAAATATCCAATTTTTCTTTACCAGGTAAAAGAAGCCGGCATAACACTTCATACTGGCAAAACAAACCCTATTATGGTTTTGGACCTTCGGCTCATTCTTTCAACGGCTCCAATATCCGCAGTTGGAACGTTGCCAACAATGCTTTGTATATTTCATCCCTTAATAAAAATATTTTACCTGTTGAACAGGAAACACTTTCTGCATCACAACAACTGAATGAATATATTATGACTTCACTGCGAACTATGGAAGGCATTGATCTCAACTATGTATCTACCCGCTTTGGCAATGATCCTGTGTATGGCATTACCGGGCGAATACAAAATTATATGCGGAACAAGATTGTTGTTACAGATAGTAAAATAAGGCTTACACCACAAGGCAAATTATTTGCAGACGGAATAGCATCGGATCTTTTTGAAGGTTAATCTCATCATATTTTTGAACACATAAAGCTAAAATCATGAGCCCCATCCGGTGGACTAAAAACGACTATTTCATATCAACCGATATTTCATTATTAGATATGGATTATATCCATCATTATCTCTGCCATCAATCTTACTGGGCTAAAGGAGTTCCCATAGATGTTGTAAAACGTTCTATAGAAAATTCTGTATGCTTCGGCGTATTTGAAAATAACAGGCAGATAGGGTTTGGAAGAGTAATAACCGATAAAGCTACTTTTGGATACCTGTGCGATATTTTTATTGATCCTGATTACCGGGGCAGAGGACTTTCTAAGTGGTTGGTTCAAACCATGCTTGATCATCCCGAGTTACAAGGCTTCCGGAATTGGGTGCTTGGAACGCTGGATGCTCATAGTCTTTACGAAAAATTCGGATTTATAGTTCATCCTGAACCCCAGAGAATGATGCGGAAAAATAATCCTGATTGTTATAAAAAGAAGGATCTTATTGGATAGTAGGTACCATGCCTCTGATGCCCATGTCTACCACTTTTTCACCCTGCATAGGATCCCATTTGCCGTTGGCAATTACCTCCTGCCATTCAAAGCTTTTGTTGGTAGAAAGGGATACTTCTATAATAATATTGGTTGTTTCCTTACCCGTTATGGTGAGTTTGCCCGGATTGAAAGCAGCGGTTACCACACAGGAGCCTGGTGGTATAGGCGAAGTGTCGAAAATGGGATTAACTACAGTAGTAGCGCCTTCAGGAGATTGCCCTGTGGCGGTGTAACTATTGTTATTTACACTTGCTTCAAAACCCCAATAACCTTGTTTCCGGTTCTCATTTACTGTAATGGATTGAGCCCGGATCTGGTAAGAACTGATATAAGTATTGTATCCAATAAATGACGCGACGGTTCCACTTACATCCTGGTCAATCACTGTAGAATCGTTGATGGTGGTATCAATATGCAGTTGTATAGTATAGTTTTGATACGCCAGCGATATGCGCAACCATTCATAATTTCCAGCGGCTACATCCTTAAGTGGTACTGCAAAAAAAACCTGGTTATTCGGAGTAAAAATAGATTTATCAAAATCAATAGCAGTATCACCTCCGGCAGCAGTTTCTGCGGCTTTATATAAAATGGCACCCTTGCCCAAAGCTGTTGAAGCGCTATTAGCCAGTTCAATATAATGCACACTCATTACATTCATTACAGGGCTTTGGGCGGCATTACCTGCAGGTATAGACGAAGGTTGTCCTACATTATTCAATCTTGCCTGGGTGGAATCAAATTTGAACCTGAAAACAAGGCTGGGCTCTGTTGTATCATTGTAAGATTGCTTTTTGCAGGAAATGCAGCAAACAATAATCAGAATGTATAACAGGTATTTTACCATATTATCCTTTTGCGTGCAAACGCAACTGGTTTACAAAAATTGTCTTACAACATTGGCAACCGGCATCAATTATTCAATTTAACAAATCCTCCATCAATCGGGTAATCACAACCGGTTATAAACGATGCTTCATCTGAACAAAGATATAAAGCGAGATGTGCAATTTCTTCAGGTCGTGCCATCCTGCCTATAGGCTGTGTTTTTGAAAGTTTTTCAAACATTTCCGCTTCGTTTCCAGCATAATTTTTTGCGAGGAACCCATCTACAAATGGCGTATGCACACGTGCCGGTGAAATAGCATTACAGCGTATATTTTGCTTAATGTAATCTCTGGCAACCGAGAGCGTCATTGCGGCCACGGCTCCTTTTGTGGCGGAATATACAAACCTGTCTGGTATACCTACTAAAGCGGCAATAGAAGCCATGTTTAATATAACGCCACCATTAGCTTTCATATGGGGTATTACTTCGTGCAGGCAATTATATATACCTTTTATATTAACTGCTACCACCCGGTCAAAATCATCTTCCGAAGTATTATCTGCCTGACCAATATGTGCTATACCTGCATTATTCACCAATATCTCTATGGTAGCATGCTGGTCAGCTATACCGCTTATTACATTTCTCACCTCCTGCTGGCTGGCAATATTGCATTTTAAAAAAAATGCAGTGCCGCCCATCGTCCTGACTTCTTCCACTGTGGCCGTAGCACCTTTTTCATCCATATCCAATACATATACCTGTGCTCCCTGCTTTGCAAATACCATAGTAATTGCTTTTCCTATTCCACTTCCACCGCCGGTAATAACTGCCGTTTTGTTGTCTAATCTGAACATCGAAATTTGAAATTTGAAATTTGAATTTGAGACTCTCATTGATCCATGTCTCACGCCTATCATCTATCGTCTCACGATTCGTCTATTCACAATTGACTATTGACTATTCACCTGCAATTACAACGATACTCCCCTCTTCCAAGGTATAAAATCATCCTGGTTTAACTGCACTGCTTTGGGAATAACTTCGCCGCTCGCTGCTTTAATACAATATTCCAGTATTTCTTCACCCATTTGTTCAATGGTTTTTTCTCCCTCAATAATTCCACCGGTATCAATATCAATAATATCTTTCATCCTTTTTGCAAGAGAAGAATTAGTTGCCACTTTTATAGTTGGACAAACAGGATTACCAGTGGGTGTGCCCAATCCTGTAGTGAATAAAATTAATGTTGAACCAGATGCCGTTTTACCTGTTGTAGCTTCTACATCGTTACCTGGCGTACACACCAAACTTAAGCCAGGCTTCTTCACTTTTTCTGTGTAATCAAGCACATCTACAACAGGTGAAGTGCCTCCTTTCTTGGCCGCGCCTGTTGATTTGATGGCATCTGTAATCAAGCCGTCTTTAATGTTTCCCGGCGAAGGATTCATATGAAAACCCGATCCAACCTTATGCGCCAGTTCATCATAACTCCGCATTAAATGAATGAACTTATTAGCTGTAGGCTCATCAACAGAACGGTCAATCAATTCCTGCTCGGCTCCACATAACTCAGGAAACTCCGCCAATAACACTTTTGCGCCTAAGCCTACCAGTAAGTCTGCGCAATAACCTACAGCAGGATTTGCAGATATACCGCTGAAACCATCACTACCTCCACATTTTACACCTACACACATTTCAGACAATGGCGCAGGTGTACGTTCCAGTTTATTCAGCTCCGTAAGTCCAACAAAAGTTTTACGTATGGCTTCTGCAACCAGTTGCTCCTCACTTTGCGATTGTTGCTGTTCAAAAATATACAGCGGTTTATCAAAATTTGGATTACGCTCCTTCAGATATTTCAGGTAATCCTGTACCTGCAGGTTCTGACAACCCAGGCTAAGCACTGTTATACCACCCACATTGGGATGATCAGAATATGCAGCTAATAGTTCACCCAATGTTTTGGCATCCTGCCGCGTTCCACCACAGCCCATCTGATGATTCAGGAATTTGATACCATCAATATTTTTAAATACTCTTCTTTGCTTCGGATCGGGCTCTAAAGCCGTTATATCAACTGAACTCAAATCGGCGCCTTCTTTAAATGCATCAACCAACGATTTGGCGTAGGATTTATATTTATCTGTAACCGCATAACCCAACTCATTGTGCAGAGCTTCTCTTATAACATCCAGGTTTCTGTTTTCGCAGAATACAGTTGGCAAAAAAAGCCAGTAATTGGCTGTACCTACGGTGCCGTCGCTGCGATGATAGCCATTAAATGTTTTGCCGGCAAATTTTGACACATCAGGCGCATGCCAATCATATTTGGCTGCACGATATGCATAGGGATCTGCCGCATGCTTTGTATTATCGGTTGTCATTCTTCCACCCTTGGGCACATCAAACTGAATTTTGCCCACCAGCACACCATACATATAAATAGAATCACCCGCTTTCATGTCGCTCATGAAAAACTTATGCTTGGCATCAACATCATCCACAAGCGCATAAGTTTCTCCGTTATATTCAATATTTTCTCCCTTTTTAAGGTTGGTAAGCGCTACCAGTACATTGTCCTTGGGGTGAATTTTTAATACTCTTGCTTTCATCTTTTAGAAATTCTTTAAATATCAGGGTTTAAAGTATAAACAGGGAGCGAATTTATTAAAATGGCAGGGTATAATAAAAAATTGAATTTTAACAATAATGTTGAGTATCCAGCTAATGCAAAAAATCATTTTGTTCAGCACTGCACGGTTTTACATGTTTAATAAACAAAATGCAGAATGAGTGAAATACTATTTTGAACTTTTG
>JBGALP010000181.1:0-10351 GCA_044223805.1 Agriterribacter sp. | reverse complement strand
AATTGTTTTACTATTGCCGAGTCCGATAAAATTATCTACAAAAAATAGCGAACCTCTTCTCGCTTTTTTAATTTTATCAAGTATTTGTATTTCAATGCTTTTTGGCATACTATTATTATTTTTTTGTCGCAAATTAAGCAATTATTTACGACAAAAGTACAATGTATGGCAATTGCTATTAATCTATAATACGCATGCATTAACTGGGAACTGGTATAATCTGTTTAATGTATACCATCATCATGTTATATCATCGGATGCACCCATGGCTCTCTATAAGGACGCTGCAACAATCTGGTTGCTTCAGCATCGCCGATAATTTCTTTCTTTACCGGATCATAACTCAACGGTCTGCCCAACTTCATAGAAAGGTTGGCATAAAGTAAAGCCATGAGATATGTCCTTCTTCAATGTCAGCAACCGGCCTGCTGTTATTCTCAATCGCTTTTAAAAAGTCGAGCATATGTAGCCTGGTAGCAGGAGCTGCGTTCAATTCAATTTCAGGCTCGGTAACATCTTCAGATATTTTTCTTTTTCGTATACTACGTCACGGTGTATTTTTTCTCCTTTACCTTCTGGTATAAAATCGTATTGCATGGTACTTCCGCATAAAGTGCCTTTCTCTCCATATAGTTTAAACGACCATGGATATTCAGGATCGGCGGGAGTTCCCCAACTGCGATGTTGCCAAACACAGTTTAATCCATCATATTCAAAAATGGCGGATTGCGTATCTGCTATATTGCTTTTGCCGGTAGTATCAACAAAAATGCCACCGGTAGAGGTAATTCGTTTAGGCCATTTTAAATTCAGCATCCATCTAACGGTATCGAACATGTGAATACACATATCTCCCATTATCCCGTTTCCGTATTCCATAAAGGTGCGCCACCAGCGTACGTGCGGTAGTCCATCATATGGACGCATAAAGACGAGCCCCTGTCCACATTTCATAATCAAAAAAGTCAGGTACCGCCTGCACAGGAGGATTGCCATTATTACGCATATGGTAATAGCAACACATTTCAACGTGTGAAATCTTACCAAGCAAACCGGCATCAACTATATTTTTCTTTGCTTCAATAAGATGCGGTGTGCTTTTACGCTGCGTGCCTACCTGTACTACGCGGTTGTACTTTCTTGCAGCGGCAACCATTGCTTCTCCTTCCATTACATCTACACTAATAGGTTTTTGTACATATACATGGGCACCTGCTTTAAGCGCATCTATGGTTTGCAACGCATGCCAATGGTCTGGTGTTCCTATCAATACAATATCTGGTTTTTGTTCATTTAACAGTTTGCGGTAATCGCCATATAAGGCAGGTTTTTTATGACTCTTCTGCCGTTGACTCACCATGTCACCGCGCCAGCTAAAAGATGTTTATCTACATCGCAAAGTCCTACCACATCTACTGGTGCTACCTGTATCAGGCGAAACAGATCGCTTTTTCCATACCAGCCGGTACCGATCAAGGCTACCCGCTTCGCCGCGGCATGCCTGTTAAAATCCATACCATTTGCGCGAAGCGCTGCAAGCGTTAATGCTGCCGAAGTGCCGCGTATAAACTGGCGGCGGCTAAAGTTGTGTTCGCTCATATTAAATTAAATAGATGAGATGAAAGTAGTTGCTTAAAGATAATAACTTTGAAGAATTTAAGATTTCTGATTTTTATTGACGGCTGATTGCTGATCGCTATTGCACAATTTGCAGCTTAATAGCCCGTTACCATTCAAAATAGTATAAGTGAAAAAAAGTCTTTCCAAAAAATTCATGGGTTATGTTTATAATAATTTCGCGGGAAACTTCCTTGGATTTGTAATTGGTATGGCATCCACAAAATTGGTTGCACATTTTTTTACTACACGCAGTATTAAAAATATGTGGGGATTAACTGCCAGGAAGCAAGTAGAGATAAAGACATTTCATTTTTTTGAATGGACTATTTCCATCGTGATAGGATTTATTGTTTTTGAAATTATTTCAAAATGGATAAAACAACAGATGGATAATATATTCCCAAAATACAAATTCACCCGCTGGTTAATAGAGAATAAGAAAAACCGGCAGTGAAGCCTAATCGCTATCGGCTTTTGGCAATCAATAATTATCTAATAAAATCAATGTTACTAATAAATCCTAAAACCTAAGCTGGTCTCATTTATCCGTTCTGATCTTAACGCAGCATTTTGCAGTGATGCTTCAAAATTATTACTTAGCCTCAAATCTATTTGAAAGACTCCTTTATATTTGCATGCTGCCATTTCAACCATTCAATAACAAAGTCATATATGAATAAATATTTTCTGGCAGCGTGCATAGCGCTGAACATGATCTGTATTTCAGCATCGGCCCAAAATGGTAAAGAAAAAAAAAAGACATTGCGGTGATTGCCTATTATGCAGGCAGAGCCAATATGATAGACAGCTTTGAGGTAGAAAAACTAACGCACCTGATATTTTGTTTTTGTCATTTAAAAGGTAATCGCCTGAATATAGGAAGCGCAAGTGATACAGCCGCTATTCAGAAAATGGTTAGTTTAAAAAGTCGTAATCCTGATCTGAAAATAATTTTATCGCTGGGTGGATGGGGCGGTTGTGAAACCTGTTCTCCGGTGTTTTTAACAAAAGAAGGAAGAAAAGAGTTTGCGAGGTCTGTAAAAGAGATAAACGATTATTTTGGTACAGATGGTATTGATCTCGATTGGGAATATCCTGCTATTGAAGGTTATCCGGGTCATCCTTTTGATCCTGAAGATAAACCTGCGTTTACTCTCCTGGTAAAACAATTGAGAAAAGAACTTGGTAAGAAGAATGAGATTAGTTTTGCCGCTGGTGGGTTTATATCATTCATTGACTCGTCTGTTGAATGGAAAAAGGTGATGAAAATAGTTGACAGGGTAAATCTCATGAGTTATGATTTAGTAAATGGTTACACCACAAAAAGTGGTCATCATACGCCACTATATTCTACGCCTGAACAAAGGAGTCAACTGATCATGGTGTGCAGATGATGCTTGCTGCGGGTGTTCCTGCCAATAAGATTGTTGTGGGAGGCGCATTTTACTCCAGGATTTACGAGGTAAACGATACTTTGAATAATGGCTTATACAGGAGCGGTAGGTTTTTTACCGCATTGTCCTACAATCGCCATGCTGATTCCTAGCACAGCCAATGGGTTTACGCAATATTGGGACAGCACTGCTAATGCACCATACTCTTTTAATGCGCAACGGAGATTGATGGCTTCTTATGATAATATTCGTTCTATTACATTAAAAACAGAATATGTGATAAAGCACAAACTCAATGGAATTATGTTCTGGCAATTGGGTGAAGATACTTTAAAAGAAGGGTTGTTAGATGCTATTGATAAGACCCGCAAGCAGGAATAATATTTCTGATCCACCATAATATTTAAAAGCAAGAGTGTGAGCAATCACACTCTTTGGCGTTTATGGATATTGCTAGCAATTTCATATTTATAAGTTTTCGCCAACGCGGCAGAAACATTTACCATTTAACAAACTCTAACTATGACCAGTATAAAAAATCTTGTATAAGATCGCCATAAAAATGATCAATCGCGGAACGAGCCGGGAAAATACATGCGTTTATTGTTAGCTTTATTTGTGCCGGCTTACTTATAGCCGGATTTTATATATGGCGGGGAAGGAGAAAGAAGAATACTTCAAACAACTTTACCCAAGCTTTTGCGGAATAATACATTACCAAAAAGGAAAAGAGGCATCCCCTTTCGAAGACACCTCTTTGACCAATTAAAATTTATATATAATTCCTACTTGTTTAACATTTATCAACGCTTATTTAGCGTGTTGGGTATTAGCGCTTGCCATAGCTTTTGCAGCGTCATCAGCATTGTTAGCAAAGCTTAAGTCTTTAAAACCAACTACTGTTTGTGAAGCTGCATCAGTATAGTTTACTTCATCAAGATCTTCTCCGATAAACCAAAAACCTAACTTCACCTGTCTGCCGGTTTTAGTGTCTATACCGTTTAATGAAAAACTCATTTTCTTCTCTAACGAGTCAAGCTGTGCAGATTCAATCTTTATAGTAGTAATATAAGATGTATTACCTTCTGTAGTAGTAAATGATATAGCGTTTTCACTTACATTAATGGTAGCTACTTTATTTATTTCTTTATCAATAAAGTATGCTTTATTTGCTGAATCATACTTTACACTCTGGTGTAACTGCGAAATAAAATGGTAGTTATTGTTCTGAGCTTTTAAAGCTATTGCGATAATGAAGGTTACAAGTAGTATTGATATCTTTTTCATAAAATGCGGTTTCATATTAAACGCCGTTTGGTAAATGTTATGATACGGGTATACCCTTATTCGACAATAGGGCCATTTTGATCGCTGAAATGCATTCGTCTGTATATTTCCATAGGCTTATCTCTTAAAATACCTTGAAACAGTGGTTTTCGAAACAACTTAAATTACGGTTGTTTTAAAAATCTACTTAGTACAGTAAGTGTAATTACCTGTAGGATCTATGCGTAATTGTCCTGGCATTAAAAAGTAATGATTGAATATGAGTGTATTGTGGTTGCCGGAGCATAGATTAAGTACTGAAAACACCCTTATTGTTTATAGTTTAATGATTATAGCATTAAGTGGGTTTTGTACATTTATGTTTCATTTAGCGTTTAGCATAAGATAATTATATGGAGTACGTAGACTATTATAAGATATTAGGGCTTGATAAGAAGGCCACTCAGGATGATATTAAGAAGGCATATCGTAAACTTGCCCGTCAGCATCACCCCGACCTTAACCCGAATGATAAGGAAGCCAATAAAAAATTTCAGCAGATCAACGAAGCGAATGAAGTGCTAAGTGATCCGGAGAAAAGAAAGAAATATGATCAGTACGGGGAAAACTGGCAGCATGCTGAAGAATTTGAAAAAGCAAAGCAATCCCGCAAGCAAAATACAGGTCAATCATCATCTTATCATTTCGAAGATAATGGTGATTTTGCTTCCGGCGATTTCTCCGATTTTTTCACATCTATGTTTGGAGGTAGTGGAAGAAGAAGCCAGGCTACATTTCGCGGACAGGATTATAATGCGGAGCTTCAATTGCATTTAAAAGAGGCGTACACTACGCATCAGCGTACATTCACCATTAATGATAAGAATATCCGCATTACAATACCAGCAGGTGTTGAAGATGGACAAACTATAAAATTAAAAGGGCATGGTGCACCGGGAGTAAACGGTGGCCCTGCGGGTGACCTGTATATTACTTTTCGTTTAGCAGAAGACACAGCATTTAAGCGCCTTGCTAATGATCTGTACATTACTGCTGACCTTGATATATATACTGCCGTATTGGGTGGAGAGAAAACAATTGATACGATGAATGGAAAAGTAAAATTGAAAGTAAATGCCGAAACACAAAACGGTGCTAAAACGCGACTGAAAGGCAAGGGATTTCCTGTATATAAGAAAGAAGGAGAATTTGGTGATTTGATCATTACCTGGAATATAAAAATGCCTACGGGGCTAACCGAAAAACAAAAAGCACTGTTCCGTGAATTATCTCAATCTTAATAATCTTTTTATGCAAACAACACATGAGCTGATTACACAGGAAGAATGTTGCACGCAGTATAATATTGAAGTAACATTTATACAGGCACTCAACGAATATGGTTTGATAGAAATGATTACGATAGAGGAAAAGCCTTTTATACCTGTATCACAATTACATGAACTGGAAAAGTTCATCAGGCTGCATTATGATTTGAATATAAATATGGAAGGCATAGATGTTATAGCCAACCTGCTGGCTAAAGTAAAAAACCTGCAAACAGAAATAGGATACCTGAAAACCCGCCTGCAGGTATATGGATCAGCAGACCATAGTATATAACTATGAGGTGTCGGCTTTCAGCCGCTGGCTGATACCTGATTTCTGATAGCTGGCAGCACAGTTGAGTATGGTTTAATAAGTATATGCTCTTAACGGTTGATTTATCAACACCATTACTCATGAAAAGATCCCTGCTTTTATTGGTATCCTGCTATATTATTACTACAGCTTCAGCACAATCGCCCATAGTGGAATCTGCTCTTATTTTTCCCTTGCAGGAAAAACATGTGCATGGAAGTAGTTTGGTAGCCTTACCTAATGGAGATTATTTAGCCGCATGGTTTTATGGAAGCGGTGAGAGACGCTCAGATGATGTAAAGATTATGGGATCAAGATTAAGAAAAGGAGACAAGAAGTGGAGCGAACCTTTTTTAATGGGCGATACTCCGGGGATACCTGATTGTAATCCAGTTTTGTTTTTGAACAAAAGCGGAAAATTATTTTTAGTGTGGATAGCTGTACAGGCAAATGAATGGGAGTTTTCTATTTTGAGGTATAAAACGGCTACCGATTATTTGAAAAGTGGATCTCCCGTATGGAGCTGGCAGGATAATATTTTGTTGAAACCTGGAAATGATTTTGCAGATGAGGTAACGGCGCGTTTGAAAGAACTACCCGGAGATGGACATGGTTGGAGCGGCTATGCGCGACCCTACGATGAATTGATTGCTGAAGCTGCTAAAGATTTAAAGAAGCGTAGTATCGGATGGATGACCAGGATTAAACCATTAATAACTACCAGTGGAAGAATATTGCTTCCGTTGTATTCTGATGGATTTAATTTTTCTATAACAGCTATTTCAGATGATGATGGAGAAACCTGGAGTGCAGGTTTGCCTATTGTTGGCAGAGGTCCTATACAACCGGCATTGGGTCAGAAAAAAGATGGTACTATTGTAGCGTACATGCGCGACAGTGGTGATGACCCTACCCGTGTACAGATAAGTGAATCAAAAACAAATGGTGAAAGCTGGACAGTGGCACGCAAAACAAATATACCTAACACAGCCAGTGTTGAAATTTGTGTGTTGAAAGATGGACGGTGGGCGTTTTTGGGAAATGATATTGATGATGGCAGATACCAATTGAGTTTATATCTTTCAGATGATGAAGGAAGTACCTGGAAATGGAAAACCAAAATAGAAGATCATGCCAAAGGAGCTGGCGGATATTCATATCCTTGTCTTATACAGGCGGCCGACGGATTATTGCATATGACTTATTCTTACCATAGCGGAGAGAAAACAAAATCTATTAAATATGTGGTAGTAGATCCTGCTAAGATGATGAAATGATTGATAACGATAAAAGTTAAACGATAAACGGTGCAACCACAAACAATAAACTTCAAATAACTTCATGAGCGATACAACCAGTTTATTAAACAAATTGAAGCAGGGGAAAAATGTATACGGAACATGTTTTACATCTGTTTCACCGGCTTGGCCTATGATCTTTAAAAAAGCGGCGCTTGATTTCGCTTTTGTAGATACTGAGCATATTGCTTTAAACCGCGCAGATATGGCAAGGATGTGCCAGGTAATGATGGCTTATGGCATAACCCCAATAGTACGCATTCCAGCGCCCGATACCTATCTTGCCTGCCAGGCTATTGATGCAGGAGCAAAAGGAGTGATCGCGCCATACCTTGAATCGGTAGAACAGATCAAAGATTTAGTAGGGGCTACAAAATATCGTCCGTTAAAAGGAGAGATGTTGCAAAAAGTATTGAGCGGCGAGCATGAATTATCTGATGAGATGAAAACTTTTCTTTCAGGATATAATACCGATAATATTTGCATAGCTAATATTGAAAGTGTGCCTGCAATGGAGAAGCTTGATGCACTATTAAGCGTGCCGGGACTTGATGCCGTATTTATTGGTCCGCACGATTTATCTATCAGCCTTGGTTTGCCGGAACAATATGATCATCCCGAGTTTGAAAAAGCGGTGAAATATATTATACATACTGCGCGCAAAAAAGGATTATCCATCGGCATACATTTTTCGCTTGAACCAGAGCGGCAGATACAATGGATAAAAGAAGGAGCGAACATTGTTGTGCATAGTTCGGATATTGCATTGTTCAGCCAGAAATTAAATAAAGACATTAACATTATTAAGCAAGCCGTGGGAGATGACACAGGTGATAGTAATAAGGACATCACTCCGGTAATTTAGCACATGACTCCGCAGGAGTCCAATTTTAATAACCCCGACTGCAAGTCGGGGCTAACACAATATGTATGGAAGTAAAATGGGGAATGATAGGTTGCGGCAATGTAACCGAAAAAAAGAGTGGCACTCCCGCTATCAACAAAGTACCACATTCGCAGCTTGTAGCCGTAATGGCGCGTAAAATAGAAAAAGCCGAAGACTATGCGAAAAGGCACGGAGTAGCCCGTTGGTATGATGATGTAGACGCGCTCATTAACGATAGGGAGGTAAACGCGGTATATATTGCTACGCCACCTGATGTGCATCTTGAATATGCTGCAAAAGTGATAAAAGCAAGGAAGGCTGTGTATATAGAAAAACCCATGGCCAGAAATTATGAAGAATGTGCGGAGATCAACCGGTTGGGCAAAGAAGCTGGCGTTCCTGTATTTGTAGCTTACTATCGTAGAACCCTACCCTATTTTATTAAACTAAAAAAATTGATTGACGATAAGGTTATAGGCGATGTGCGTTGTGTGAACATTACCTTACATTGGCAGCCGTACGACGAAGAAGTGGGAGAAAATCCACAGCCACGCTGGCGCGTATTTCCGGAGATTTCAGGTGGCGGGCATTTTCACGATCTGGCCTCACATCAGTTTGATATACTGGAGTATATTTTTGGTCCAATTAAATCTGCAAAAGGTATAGCCCGCAACCAGGCTGGAATGTACAAAGCCGCTGATATAACGGTAGCCAATTTTGAATTTGAAAACGGCATGTTAGGAAATGGGAGCTGGTGTTATTCGGTTAATAAAGAGCAGCATATTGACCAGGGGCAATTCATTGGCTCAAAAGGAAAAATCATTTTTTCTTTTTTTGAGAGCAGTAAAATAATAGTAGAAACAGCGGAAGGGACAAAGGAATATGATGTGCCTTATCCACCCCACGTACATCAACCATTGCTGGAAACGATTGTAAAAGAATTAAGAGGAGAAGGAAAATGCCCGAGTACAGGCGAGACAGGAGCAAGAGCGAATCTTATTATGGATGAGGTAACTAAATAAACTATCCTGCAGTAAAAACCTATAGGATTTGCCGGGCTGAATTGTTGCGCTGCAAACCCTATAGGTTTAATAACTTATCTTTTATTCGTGCATTCGGGGCAAATTCCTTTTTGTATCTTAGAAGATATGATATCCGCCTTTCTCAAAAAAAATAAACAGGTTTTCTTATATGGTTGCTCGCTGGCGGGATTGCTGTTTTTATTAAAGTGGCTTGAACTGAGATTCATAATCATCAATCATAGTTTTGAAATTTATATCGGCGCTATTGCCTTTGTTTTTACGGTATTGGGTATATGGCTTGCTCATAAATTAATTAAACCGCGTATACAGGTTGTTGAAAAAGAAATATACATTGAACGTGCTATAGATTTTGCAGCAAATGATGCAGCTATCACAAAATTTAATTTAAGCAAACGCGAGCTTGAAGTGCTTGGGCTGATAGCGGAAGGTTGTAGTAACCAGGAAATAGCGGAGAAGCTTTTTATCTCCTTAAACACGGTTAAAACCCACACATCAAGACTCTTTGAAAAACTGGATGTGAAGCGGCGTACCCAGGCAATTGAAAAAGCGCAAAGAGAAGGACTCATCACTTGATTTTGCTCCCACCTTAGTATGAAAATTTCCTTTTAGATTATAAAATCACCCGAAAGTATGAAAGGAAATTGCGCTATAATATTGAATTTAGAGCGGTAATTTTTTAACCACTAAAAACAAATTATGAGACGTATCATACTCATCTGCGGATTGATTGCCGGACTTATTGTTAGTTCAACTATGGTATATAGCATGATCTTATGCTACCGTAGCAATAAGTTTGAAGGGAACATGCTCCTTGGCTACGCATCTATGCTTATAGCTTTTTCTATGATTTTTGTCGGAATCAGATCGTACCGCAATAAATACAACCAGGGAGTAATAAGTTTTGGGAAGGCTTTTAGAATAGGACTCTTTATCGCACTGGTTGCTTCTTCTATATATGTGATCGTTTGGCTGATAGACTATTATTTGTTTATACCGGATTTTATGGACAGGTATACAACGCATATACTAAACCAGGCAAAATCTTCCGGTGCAACCGAAGCAGAAATGGTTACCAAGACGAAGGAGATGGCAATGTATACCGATATGTATAAAAATCCGCTCTTTGTAATATTGCTTACATATGCAGAGATATTGCCGGTGGGTTTGATTGTGTCATTGATTAGTGCGTTAATTCTGAAAAGA
>JBGALP010000180.1:0-10230 GCA_044223805.1 Agriterribacter sp. | reverse complement strand
GCCTCATCATCTTCATCCTCTGTAAGCCCTTCTCCGTTTGGCATTGGTGGTTCAATGGCAAGGTTTGCCATTGCAGGCAACAACCTGTATACAGTAACTACTTCTGATCTAAATGTTTTTGGCATAAGCAATGCTGCGTCGCCATCTTATTTAAAGAAGCTACCAATGGGATGGAATATAGAAACGATTTATCCTTTCAAACAAAAGCTATTTATCGGTTCAACCAATGGCATGTTTATTTATGACATTTCCAACGGTAATGACCCGCTTCAACAAGGGCAATTCTCACATGTGCAAAGCTGCGATCCGGTGATTGCTGATGATAAATACGCATATGTAACATTACGTTCAGGAACTACGTGTAATGGATTTACAAATCAAATGGAAGTATTGGATATAGCAGATGTAAATAATCCCACTTTAATTAAAACGTACGCTATGACTAATCCACATGGGTTATCAAAAGATGGTAATACATTATTTGTTTGTGACGGAGCTGAAGGGTTGAAGATTTACGATGCATCTGATGTTAGAAATATACAACTAAAGCATACTATTGGAGATATTGAAACTTTTGACGTGATTGCCGCTAATGGAGTAGCACTGGTTGTTACCTCAAAAGGGTTGTATCAATATAGTTATGCCGATATCAACAGCATTCAATTATTAAGCAAAATGGAGGTTGATTTATGAGAAGTATATTGATTATTACAATCGGAATGTGTATCAGCAGCGCCTCTTTGGCACAAAAAAATAATGTAAAATCCGTTTTTCATTCGCAGGAGCAGGTTGCCATGATTAATGGTAACGGCGCTGTGTCTGCGGGTATTCAATCGGTAAATGGATTTACAATCAATAAGTGGTTTGCAGGAATAGGCGTGGGGCTGGATTTTTACAGGTACAGGTCTGTTCCTGTTTTTGTGGATGTGAAAAGATATTTTAATATTCACAATAAGAATGCCTTCTTTATTTATGGAGATGGTGGCTACAATATTCCTTGGGTAAAAAAAGAAAATGATCAATTATCCATTTGGAATTGGCCTTCCAGAACAGACATACAATATAAAGGCGGCGCCTATATGGATGCAGGCGCAGGATACGCGATACATTGCAAAAGAGGAAATGCTTTATTATTGAGCCTGGGTTATTCTCACAAATATTTTCGGGAGAAAAAAACGATTATTTATACTACTGTGGGAGATGAAGTAATGAGAACCGATATACAACGGTTCACGTACAACTTTAACAGGATAATGATAAAAGTGGGCTGGCAGTTTTAAATAAGGTTACTCAACTATTTTTATAGGGACGGTTTAAATAAAAGAGATGTGGTACCCATATCTCTTTTTATTTTTTGAGTGATGCGCTATAGTATGAATATAAAAGCCACTCCAGGAATGGAGCGGCTTTACCAAAACTAAGTGCTTATGAAAAAATGATTAACAGTAAAAAACTTTCTCAAGAGCAGGTGAAACGTTCTATCATAAAAAGTATATCATTCTTAATATCCAGGATTTTGTTCCAATGCTGGATTAACATCAATCTCTGATTGTGGAAATGGAAACACATAATTTTTAGTGGGATCGAATTTGCGTTGAACACCTCCGGCATCAGTAAGCGTAGGAATATAGGTCTCGGCTAATTTCCAGCGTTTAATGTCTCCGTATCTCAACCCTTCCAACGCAAATTCAACTCTTCGTTCCTGCCAGATTCTTGTTCTCATCTGATCCTTCGTTAATCCTGCTGGAATGGCGGGCATATTAATGCCTGGCCTGGCTCTTACTGTATTGATCGCAGTGTATACAGAAGCATCCGGTCCTACAGCTTCATTCTGCGCTTCGGCATAATTCAATAACACTTCGGCATATCTTATTAAAATCCAGTCCTGCTCACTTTTAGTGGAATAATCAATCGGTAGCTGTTCCACATCAATAAATTTATTGGGTTCATAACCAGTTGATGATGGCGCATTATAATTGTATGGTACAACCGCACCTGAAGCTTGTACTGCCGGATCTTCAAACAACTTCACCGTCATTAATAATCTTGGGTCGCGGTTTGCTTTCCAATTGTTGGGGTTATATAAAGGTGAGCTGGTAATGGGCAAACCATCTGTACATTCAAATGCATCTACCAATTCCTGGCGTGGATTTAATACGCCCCACCATTGTAGTTGTATGTCCTGATCGGAAAAATTGTTGGGATTTAAAAACCGGGTTGAGAATATAACCTCTGGATTATTGTTTTGCCCTGCTGTAAGAAACAAATTCCTGAAGTCGTTGTAAAGGCTGAATTTCCCGTCTGTAATTACCTGGTTGGCAGCCGCAGCAGCGCCGGGCCAGTCCTGCTTAAATAATAATACTCTTGATTTAAGTGCCAAAGCAGAACCCTTTACTGCATGTCCTCTGGTGCTATAGTCGGTATTAGGGAGGCTCGCAATAGCGTCATCTAAATCGGCGAGTACCTGTGTAACCACCTCATCTTTTGTAGCCTGCTTGGTTTTTGCCTCCTCAATACTAACAGACTTGGTGATAAGCGGAACGCCACCGTAAAAGTCTGACAGTGTAAAATAGAACAACGCTCTTAGAAACTTTACCTCACCCTTGTATTGACCCTTGATCTCATCACTTATAGGAACCTGGTCAATATTTTCTATAAAATAATTGCACGAAGCAATACCCACATAACACTGGGTGTAAATATCGGAAACCAAACCACCGGAGGTTGGCAGTATTGTTCCTTGCGCAAGTGTGCCAGTAGAAGCTGCTCCCAGGCTTTGTGCTGCTTCTGAGGCATCGCCCGCCAAAATAGCCCATGCGGTTTGATTAAATCTAAAAGCCGGGGTATTCAATCTGGAATAACAGCCAGCCAATGCCATATCAGCATCATCCTGTGTTTTCCAGAAGGTAGGGCTGGAGATCTGGTCAAGCGGATTTTTATCCAGTATTTTTTTACAAGACACGGAACTCATTAACAGCATTCCGGGAATGGTAATTTTTAGAATTATATTTTTTATATTATACATGATATTATTATTTATTTAGTTTAAAGAGAAGCTTTAATACCAAACGTATAAATTGTTATCTGGGGATAAGCAGTGAACCAACCTGTACTTGCTTTTTCGGGATCGGCACCAGGGTATTTGGTTATAGTAAAGAGGTTATCACCTGATGCATATATACGAAGACTCTGCAATCTTATTTTCTGAGTAAAGCTCCTTGGTACTGTATATCCTATAGAAAGGTTTTTCAATCTCAAATAAGCTGCATCCAATAAAAAGTAAGTATTGGGTGTGCCTGTTACAGGCGCGTAACCCGAGATATACATCGCCGGATCTTTATTGGTAGAACCTTCTCCTGTCCACATCTTTTTAATAAAATCATTTGTTGGAGGTGAGCCCTGGATATAAGGAACCAAACCCCATCCTAAGCCCTGGCTAAATGATTTTTGGCCGGCAACGCCTTGAAAAAATGCACTAAGATCTAAACCTTTCCATCTGAGATTGATGGTACCGCCGTAATAAAACTTAGGCATAGCTCCCGGTACAACCACACGATCGTCAGCATCAATTTTACCGTCCTTATTCTGATCTTTAAATTTTAAATCGCCTGGTTTGGGATTGAAAGATTGCGTTGGCGAATTATCAATTTCTGCCTGGTTCTGAAAAATGCCATCCATCTCAATTAAATAGAAGGAATTGAAGGGGAGACCTTCCTGTATTGTTGTATTGCCATAAGATGGAGCTAAAATTCTGAGTACTTCGTTTCTAACACGCGTGTAGTTGAGATTCACATCGTATCTAAAATCTCCGAATTGTTTGCCATGACCAACCTGTATCTCAATTCCGGTGTTTTTCATTTTGCCATAGTTAACCGTAGGAGAACTTAAACCTACGCTGGCAGGTATTGGAATCTGGTATAGAATGTCATCTGTAACTTTGTTGAACCAGTCAACTGTAGCAGTAAACAATCCCTCTTTAAGACCTATATCTAAACCGATATCGGTTATGGTGGTTGACTCCCATTTTAAATTTTTATCTACCATTCTGTTTTTTATCACTCCCGGATAGGCAGTGGAAAATGGATAGGAGGTAGTAGATAACACATCCTGGTAAGGATATATGCCTATATTTTGGTTACCCAGTTTTCCCCATGAGCCTCTCAATTTTAAATTCTGGATCAAGCTGGCATCCTGCAAAAATGCTTCTTCAGAAATTCTCCAGCCTGCGGATATAGATGGAAATACGCCCCAGCGATTATCTGGTGAAATTCTTGAAGTTCCGTCGTACCGGGCATTTGCTTCCAATAGATATTTGTTTTTATAATCGTAATTGATACGACCAAAAAACGACTGGATACCCCATTCATTAGCTGTTCCACGCGTTATCTGTCCTAAATCTGCTCCTGCGTTAAGTTGTCTGAGATCAGGTGAAGGGAACGTGATTTTCGATCCGAATAGTTGCTGGTATTTATTGTACTCCTGGTTATACCCGCCCAGCACAGTTATAGTATGATTTGTACCGAAAGTTTTATTGTATTTTAAAGTTGAATATAAGTTCAGGTACATTGTTTGGTAGGCCTCTTCTTCAACCCCCAATCGCCAGGTAGAATTATTGTGGGCAAAACTACCATCGTTAAAATAATAGTTATTAACGGCATGTTCCAAACGGTTACCGAAGCTATTGTCGAGGGTAGCAGAGACTTTGGTGTACCACGATAAATTTTTAGTCAGTTTAATATCGGTATACACTTGTGGAATAATGTTATAATAGTTTTGATTGTAGATCCCGCTTGCATCCTGGGCGTCGGGATTTCTCACTGTCCATTCACCGATTTCATTGCCATATCTTGCTATATATCCTGTTGTACCATCTGGAAGCACTTTAGTGGGAGTGTAATTTGGTGCTGCACCATAAATAGCTAAAATCTGGTAGTCTACATCGTTATCCCAGTTGCTTTTCTGAATATCTTTTTTTACAAACCTGATCTGCCCGCCCACAGTGATCCAATCGTTTACTTTTGAGTCTACCGAAACCAGTAAATTATATTTCTTATAGCCATAAGTACTGGTAATACCATCCTGGTCAAGATATCCAAGGGATAAATTAAAAGTCGTTCTTTCGCTTCCTCCGCTTACATTGATGTAATGATTGTTGGCGATGGCTGTTCTGAAGGCATGATCCATCCAGTTAAAATTAGGGTAGTTAACCGGGTCGTTGGTGTTGTTCCTGTAAGCGTCAATTTCAGCTTGTGTAAAGTAAGGTTGGCCACCAGCCCTGATTCTTCCCTCATTCCAGTATTGCATATAATCCGCAGAGTTATATAAAAGGTCGGGTAACCGCGTAGCTTTTTGCGCCTGGATATTGCCGCTATAATCAATTCTTACCTGTCCTGATTTCCCTCTTTTGGTGGTAATAAGAATTACGCCGTTTGCGGCACGGGCACCATAAATGGAGCCGGAGGCTGCATCTTTAAGCACAGACACAGATTCTACATCGTTCGGATCAAGATTTGACATATCGCCTGCAATACCATCAATCATTACCAAAGGGTCATTACCAGCACCAAAAGTGCCAAGTCCGCGTATACGCAATGTATTACCTTCAGCACCAGGTTTTGAATATTCCTGTGTTACCTGCAAACCGGTAACTTTCCCTTGTAAAAGGTTTGCCACATTTGATACAGGGCGTTTAACCAGTTCTGCCGCGCTTACCGTAGAAACGGAACCTGTAAGATTTACTTTTTTCTGTGTACCATATCCTACCACTACCACTTCCTGCTGGTCGGTAGCAGTAGCTTTTAATGTAACAGTTATATTGGTGTTGCCGTTCAGGGCAACTTCTCTTTTTTCGGCGCCCACAGAAGAAAATACCAGAATTTTAGATGAATTATCCGGAACATTTATGGTATAATTTCCTTCGGCATCTGTGGTGGTTCCTATTTTAGTGCCTTTCACTATTACTGATACGCCCGCCATAGGTTTCCCTTCTTCATCGGTTACTCTTCCTTTTATTTCCGCCATCTGAGGAGCCGGTATGGATTCAAGTTCCTTCACTACGCCCGGTGCATCTTTTTTGGTAATAACAATTGTATTGCCGACCAGGGAATAAGCAAGTGGCTGATCGTTAAAACAGAGTGTGAGCGCCTCTGTCAAAGAAGCTTTTTTAATGTCAATGGTTACCGGTTTGGATAGCTGTAAACCCTCTTCATCAAAAAAGAATACATAATTGGTTTGACGCTCAATGATCCTGAATATTTTTTCGAGAGAAATGTTTTTACCAGAAATGGTAATTTTCTGCGAGTAAGTTCTGGCGCTTACCTGCAGACAAAACACGAAAATAAAAAGGGTAATCAATTTCATTATGCGCAGCGTTTTGGCGAATGGAAACTCCTGCCGCAATGGGAGTTTCACAAAAGCAGTTAAATACATAACTTTGATTTGTTTAGGTTAATTAATATTTATCCGCTCCTGGCGGAAGCAATCCTCGGAAAGTTGTTTTATTAGTTTACCTGATCTTATACCGGGAGTGCTACCAACACTTCCGGTTTTTTATTTATGGTTTTACTATTAATGTTCTTCCTTCTATGTTACAGTGAATTTTGCTCACCTCAAGTACTTTCAGCGCTTCCTGTAAATCAAGGTCTCTTGAAATTTTACCACCGAAACTTCTTTTAGGAACACTGCCTTCATACTTTACTTCAATATCATACCACCTTGCCATTTGCCGCATCACCTGTTCAATACCGGCGTTTCTTTCCACCTGGAAATAACCATTCTTCCACGCTACCACTTCTTCAATATCCACATCGTCTTTTACTTTTATATTATCCTGTTGTAACCTTGCCTGTTGCCCAGGTTTCAGTAAAGAAGTATTGTTACCGCTTTTAATTTTTACACTGCCTTCAAGTAAGGTTGTTTTTAGCGTTTTTTCATCACTATACGCCATTATGTTGAAGTGCGTGCCCAGTACCTCTACTTCCATGTTATTTGCTTTTACAAAAAAGGGTTGGGCTGCATTTTTAGCCACTTCAAAATAGCCTTCACCGGTTAATTCTACTATTCTTTCTTTTCCCGGGAAAGCAGTGGGAAAGCGAAGAGATGAAGCCGCATTCAACCAGACTTTTGAACCATCTGCCAGCTCCAGTTGATATTGCCCGCCACGGGGAGTTGTGATGGTATTATACATTACCTCATCAGCCGTTCCCGTTTTTTGATAAGCCAGCTTGCCATCAATTTTAATAATGGTGGTGTTGCCCTGGCTGGCTACATTGCCGTTTTTAGCCTCATCCAGAACAACTTCGGTTCCATTACCCAGTGTAAGCACAGCCTTATTTCCTCCCGCTGTTATATTTTTTTTTGCGGGAGTTGGCCGGTTAGCGGCTGTTTGCGTATTATCTGTTTTTGGCTGCTTATTCAACCAGCTATATGCCGCAATTCCAAGTGCAACGAATACAATAACTGCGGCGCCTAACCGAAGCCAGGAAAAAGTAGAATATGGTTTAATGGTGTGTACGGGAGGCTCAATGCGGGTGAGGATCAGTTCTTTATTTCTGTTTAATATCTGCTGCAGGCGTGCCTGGTCAATAGGTATGGGTGCGGGTGAAGCGGTAAGCAGGTTGTTGATCAACTCTTTCTGATCGGGGGTAATATCATCAGATCCGAGCCATGCTAAAACCTGTTCAGCTTCTTCTGGCGTACATTCATTATGTACAAACCTGTTAAATAATTCAGGAAGATTTTGATGGAATTCCAATCGTTAGTTTTTACACAGACGGATGAATTAGGTTTTTCATCTGCTCACCATCAAAGATTTTTTTCATTTACAAAGTAAAAGCCAAAAGCACCCATACACTAACGGTTTCCTTGTTAGCCAGCATTAATTTTTTTACGGTATGGGTCGCTTTAACAATATGATCGTTGATAGTAGAGGGTGAAATGCCCAGAAGCCCGCTTACCTCGTTGTAAGATTTACCCTCTATTTTGCACAGGTAAAAAACCTGCTTTCTTTGAGGTGGGAGGGCATTAAGCGCTTGCTGAAGAACAGAAGAGGTTTCGTTTATGATGATTTTTTCTTCTATATGGGTATAAGTGGAGGAAGATATGTTCTTTATATATTCTGCCAGGTTTCTGTCTCTTTTAGCTTTCCTGAAAAAATCAAACACTTTGTTTTCGGCTATCCTGGTCAGGTAGGCTTTAAAATTATATTCAATAATAATGGATTCTCTTTTCTCCCAAATCAATACAAATATATCCTGCAACATTTCTTCGGCAATAGTTTCAATTTTTACAAGCCGTAAAAGATTAAGGTATATAGTGCTGCTGTGGAGTTCGTACAATTTTGTAAATGCCTGTTTATCGCCACTTCTGAGCTGGCTCAGGAGTTCCTGTTCATTATTTAAAAAGGCATGCGACATAACAACCGGATAAGTTACTATAAAATATTAGATCACTCAAATGTCGAAATTTTTTATTAATAATCATTGTTTAAACAAATATTTATGTGACCGTTGCTTTTAAGATTTTATGAACCTCAGGTTTCTTTGAATGCCCTGGAACTTTGCCCGTTTAAGCGGAGAGTGTTTGAATATCTTTTTAAAGCTTTCGTCTGTCAGCTGTTCCCAATCTGCAGTAGTAAAATCAAGTATTTCAGGAATGGGAGAGAAGGCGGTTTCTTTTGCAGGCTGGCTAAACCTGTTCCATGGACAAACCTCCTGGCAAACATCACAACCAAACATCCAGTTGTCGAACTTTCCTTTCATTTTATCAGGTATCAGCATATCCTTTAATTCTATGGTATAATAAGAAATGCAACTGCTGCCATCAACCACTTTATTTTCACCTATTGCATCCGTAGGGCAGGCGTCAATACACTTCCTGCAAGTGCCGCAATAATCTTTTGCCATTGGGTCATCGTAGGCTAATTCCAAATCCACAATAAGGGTAGCTATAAAAAAGAAGGAACCAGATTGTTTGTTGATAAGATTCCCGTTTTTACCAATCCATCCCAATCCGCTGCGTTGTGCCCAGCTTCTTTCCAGCACCGGAGCTGAATCAACAAACCCACGTCCGTTCACATCTCCTATGCGTTCTTTAATAAGAAATAGAAAATGGTTGAGTTTTGCTTTAATTACTTCGTGATAATCGGCACCCCAGGCGTACCTGGAAATTTTTGGATGATCATTATTTGCCGATCTGGCAGGGAAATAATTCAGTAGAAGTGTAACAACAGATTTTGCTCCCGGTACTAATCGTTGAGGGTTTACCCTTAGTTCAAAATGGTTGGCCATATAATGCATATCGCCATTCATTCCTTTATTAAGCCATGCTTCCAGTCTTCGGGCATCATCATCCAATGGAACAGCACGTGCTATGCCACAATAATCAAAACCCGATAACGTTGCTATCTCCTTAATTGTATATGTACGTTCGCTGATATTCAATTAACAAAAAATTGTTCTGTTTTAAATACTTACTGCAAAGAAAAAATTATATTCGTTGTATAACCCTTAAACATTGAATTAATCATGAAAAGCATTTCCCTCGCCCTGGCGATAACCCTGCTCTGCCTGACGCAAAACTACCTTATTGCGCAGGATAAACTTAATTTCAAATATGGTAAGATTACTCCGGCAGATTTTGACCTTTCAAAAAACAAGTTTGACACCAGTGTGAGCGCTGTAGTAATTGCCGATGTGGGCAGTTCGGGCTTTGACGGCAACGTGAAAGGTTGGTTTTCGCTTTCCTTCAAAAAGCAAACGCGTATCAAAATTTTGAACAAGAATGGTTTTGATGCTGCGAATATAGAAATTCCTTTGTTTTTCAGTGGGCAGGCAGAAGAAAAAGTATCTAACCTTAAAGCATCTACCTATACGCTTGAGGGCGGAAAAGTAATTGAGACTGAGCTTGACAAAAAATCTATTTTTAAGGATAAGTATGATAAAAATCACATGACGGTAAAATTTACTTTGCCGGCAGTAAAAGAGGGCTGCATTATTGAATACTCATATATTGTTACCTCCGATTTTTTGAGAAATCTTCAACCGTGGGAATTCCAGGGCGATTACCCTGTATTATGGAGCCAGTATGAGGTTAAAATGCCCGAATTTTTCAATTACGTTTTTCTGTCGCAAGGGAGTTTTCCATTGGAGCATACAAGTGATGTTAGCCGGGAAGGATATAATATTACTGAACCGGGAGGTGCTTCCGCTTCTGAGCATTATAGTATAACTT
>JBGALP010000179.1:0-10328 GCA_044223805.1 Agriterribacter sp. | reverse complement strand
TCCGCCTTTTTGTATTGATGCGCTTCGTCTTCAAAACATTTAGAAAACTCTTCTAATAAAAATTGCAGGATCGCCTTATTGGTCATTGGCTTAAAGTAAGACGGTGTTGATGGAACGGCTATTTTTTTCAAATAGTTCTCCACGTCTTTGTGCGTGTACACCTGGCCGTTCATTGGGTCAATATAGAAATGAATATTATTTGAGTTTTCCTTTTGCGCATTGAAATATTCATAAGAAGTATCAAAGTATGCCAGCAAATATTGGCGGGGTATCCTGATTACTTTTACCGGTATATCAAGCATCTGGCAAAGCAACTGGTACAGGATACCATTGATGATGGAGTTTCCTCTTTTGGTTTCAATTACTTTGTTTACCAGGAACTCTTCGGGGTGCTGGTATGAAACCTCTACACCTTTGTATTTATGATAGGTAAAAAATATGCGGTTGATGATATTTACCTGCTCTAATGCGGTGAGATAACTATTTAGTTCCAGCCATATGTTTCTTCTTATCTTCTCAATTTCCTGGTACACCTGCGTGCCCATCAGGTCAGGGTATTGGTACCTGGCTACTAATTGTACACCGGTAAGCAAATCATTTTCGGAAGATTTTGCGAAGTTGGTGAACTCTTCCTGTAAATCCTGGAAATGTAACCTGTGAATAAGATGCTCTATTTTTTCCTGTATTCCTTCGTCCGGGGTATTTTCCCACAAATGTTCCAGGTTAGGTATTATGTTTTTTCCATAACTGATGATCCTGTCGCTAACAGTATCAAACACGTCCTTATCAGGATCATCTATCAGGTGCATCAGTGCGTTTATCTCCCGGGTTTCTTCCATGATTATAAGGTGTAGGTGGATATTATATAGATAAGACGAACAATTTTTATTTTTATTGTTAGCCTTTTCTGAAAATAAATATCGGTTCCAGGATTGGATTAAGTGGTTTCTTTTTTTCCACATAGGGTGAACAAGTAGAAAATGCAGCAGTTTTTTGTGTTGAGCTCAAGCTTTTTATTGTACAAATTTTCTGAAAGTGAGATTTATCCTGGGCTTTTTTATTAGGGTGCTTTTAGGCAAGCTATGCAGCCAGTGCGTTTGCGTAGTATCTTTCATTAATAAGAGGCTTCCATTTTCCAATATTACAGATACGGTTTGGCCTGTTATTTTATGTTTGAGCGAAAACTTTCGTTCGGCTCCAAAACTCAGGGAAGCAATTGCTCCATCCTGCGCTAATTCCTTTTCATTGTCGCTGTGCCACGACATGCCTTCGCCCCCATTATGATATAGGTTAAGCAGGCAGGAATTATATTTTTCCAATGTTATTTGTTCTGTTTTATTTTTTATTGCCAGCAACTCCTGAATCCACGGCAATGCTTGTTTAGTAGTATTAGAATAACTGTAGGTATAGTCACTATCTCCATACCATGCTACTTTTCTTTTTGTAGTAATGTGTTTTCCTAACATTATTAATTCATCATTTCTCCACGCTATACCGCGCCACAAATTATCAAAATAATATTGAGCCTCTACCTGATTAAAAACTTTTCCATGGTAGATTGTTACCCCATCGTATGGTAATATGTTAAGTGATGATGCCGTGTTAAACAGATCCATCTTTCCATTTTTGATATGCTGATTTCATGCAATGTGCGCATGGTCTGAATTGCGCATTGATTGCTTCGTCTTCTGACGTAAAAAATATCCGGTTTTCTTTTTTTATTCGCTTGCCGGAAGCGCAATGGAGACTACCGTAAATGTGCAATTTTTTATTACCTCCTAAAACTATTTCCTGCTTTTTTATTTTTGAGCGGAGTACTGTATCAGTTAAGCTGGTATGGAGTATCATTATATTCATTTGCCTGGTTTGTTTTAGCAGCTTCCCATCCAATAATAGCAGCTTTTCTCGTTGTGCCCCACATATAGCCACCTAAAGCGCCTGTTAATTGAATTACCCGGTGACATGGAATTAAATAAGCCACAGGATTGTCGCCGATAGCTGTGCCTACTGCCCGTGATGCTCTTGCATGTTTAATATGATCTGCAATCTTTCCGTAGGTAGTTAATTCGCCCATAGGGATTTTTAATAAAGCCTCCCAAACCTTCAATTGAAATGCGGTTCCTTTAAGATGGAGTTTTACGGTATCAAGCTTTTGCCAGTCGTGCGTAAAAATGTATAAAGCATTTTGTTGTATACCATCAACCAATTGGTTATAAGCAGCATTAGGAAAATGACTTTGCAATGTAATGAATGCCTCTTCTTTATTTTTTACAAAAGCGAGGTGGCAAATGCCTTTAGATGTAGAGGCAACCAGTATATCGCCAAAAGGGCTTTCTGCAAAACTATAATTGATGTTTAATGCAGCGCCACCGTTTTTATATTTTGGTGTCATGCCTTCTACATTCATAAAAAGATCGCAATTCGCTTGTGCCGGATAAACCTGTTTCAAGGGCTGTATCAAATAACGAAGTTTGTTTATCTCTTAAAATCTGTTTAGCATATTCTACCGTTAAATATTGCAAAAACTTTTTAGGACTAACGCCCGCCCAATCGGTAAATATGCGTTGAAAGTGATAGGAGCTTACATGAATTTTTTCAGCTATTTCATCTAATCCGGGTTGTGTTTTGAAGTTCCGGGTGATGTATTCAATGGCTTCTTCAATCCTGTTGAAATTATTTTCTTCCTGCTGTTTCATGATGTATAATTTTATCACACAAAACTACTATCACACAAAAGCCTTCACAACCCGAAACTTGCTGAAATGTAAAAGCAATTTAAAAGCATTTTTTTCACAGTTAGTATTTTATTGAAGTTACATTTTTCTCATAAACATAAAAAGCCCTGCCTGGTGGCGGGCTTTGCTGCAATGCGCTGATGACAAGACCTCTGTTATGATGGGAATATTATTTCTTCCTGGTCATTTTTTTAGCAGGCATTCTTTTTTTTGCTGCCTTTTTAGGAGCGGCTTTCTTAGCTCCCTTTTTAGGTACAGTTTTTTTTGCTGTTTTCTTTGCAGGAGCCTTTGGTACTTTAGCTCCCTCTGCTCGCGCTTCTGAAAGTCCGATAGCTATTGCCTGCTTGCGATCAGTGACCTTTTTCCCGCTTCTGCCACTTTTTAATGTTCCGTGCTCCATTTCCTTCATTACTTTTTCAACCTTAGTCTGCGCTTTCTTTGAGTACTTTGCCATAATAAATGTTTTATAGATTGATAATAAAAATACATGCCCATTATAGCAAGCGGTTTTAGTAAGCATCATTTATGTAGGTATAATATGTATGTAGAATACGATGCCCACATTGATGCATTATTCAACCTACAGTGTTATTTACTCACGTACTCAATCAGCCATCGTGCATTGTTAATAGCAGCTAATGTGGCAGTGTTATTAAAGTACAAAAATGCTTCCTCCAGGTTCTTTTGTTGTAAAAACCGGTCTGCTATTTTTTTCAGAAAAGCTTTATCGTATTCAGCATAATAAAGTTTCTGCACGCCATGAAACCTGTAATAAGCAATGGAGTCATTAGTAATAGCGTCATCAGGAAGCGTAGGATGACTGATACCTGAAAATATAATACGATGTTTTGATAACTGTTGATAAACCTCTTTTTGCCACCAGCTTTGATGGCGAAATTCGAGCACGTTTTTACATTGTGGTGAAAGCGTTTCTATAATCAGATCAAGCTTTTCAGGGCTATAAGAAAAAGAAGGTGGAAGCTGAAACAGCACCACTGATAGTTTTTCATGTAATCCTTGTTGTATGATGGAATAAAACTCATTCAATACAGTTTTGCAATCTTTGAATTGTTTATAATGCGTAACAAGTCTGGGAGCTTTTACAGCAAAACTGAAATCAGCGGGACTGGCATCGTACCATTTTTGAAGATTCTCTATTTTCGGCAATTTATAAAAAGTGCCATTCAATTCTATGGAGTTGAATGTTGAGGCATAATATTCAAACCATTTTTTCTGAACGAGTTCCTGTGGGTAAAAAATACTCTTCCAATCTCTGTAATAAAAGCCAGAGCAGCCGATATGCCATTTCATACAACAATATTCCTCCTGTGGTTGAATTACAAAAATGCTGCCACGCGCACTCATGTAATGCCACAAAAAAAGGAAACAGTGTTTGGCTGTTTCCTTTTATGATAAATCTTTTTTCAACTATTCAACTTTGGTAATCTTAAGCAGATTGGTAGGCAGATGCAGGTGAATAGGAATGCTTCCGGTACTTACCACGGTATCACCTGATTTTAAAAAACCTCTTGTTTTTAAAATCTGTATCTGGTCAAATACAATCTGGTCAATACTTTCTTCTTCATCATAAAAAAAAGCTCTTACGCCCCAACTCAAACTCAATTGGCTCACCAGTGATTTTTCTTTTGTGAAGATATATAAGGACGACTTGGGTCTGTAACTGCTTACCACCCAGGCTGTATAGCCGCTCTGCGTCATAGCTAATACGGCCTCCGCATTTACATCTTTGGCTATTTTACAGGCATTGTAGCAAATGGCATCACTATGAAATGAAGGCGAATGTGCCTGAGGTTTTAAATCATCTTCGCGGTTGTAACCATATTCTTTTTTCTCTACTTCAAGAATGATCTTGCGCATGGTTTCAACCACCAATACAGGATGCTGTCCCATGGCGGTTTCTCCACTAAGCATTACCGCGTCAGCGCCATCCAGCACTGCATTAGCAACGTCAGTAATTTCACTGCGGTTTGGCTTAATGCGATCCATCATGCTTTCCATCATCTGCGTAGCAACTATTACCGGCTTACCGCGATGAATACATTTGCGTACAATGTCTTTCTGAATCAATGGCACCTGTTCTACAGGAAGCTCCACGCCAAGGTCACCACGGGCAACCATCACCCCATCAGATTCAAGAATGATATCGCGGAGATTGACAATTGCTTCAGGCATTTCAATCTTGGCCATTACTTTACTCTTGCTCTTATGCTCCTGCAGAATTTTCTTAAGTATTTTGATATCATCTACCCTGCGCACGAAAGACAACGCGATCCAATCGAGTTTATGTTCAATCATAAAGTCAAGATCTGCGAGGTCTTTTGGCGTTAGCGCCGGTAATGATATTTTAGTGTCGGGCAGGTTAACTCCTTTTTTGGGAAGCAGTATACCCGGCATGGTAACTTCTACCTTTACATCTTTATCTTTTGTAATCTCAACTACTACTACTTCTATTTTGCCATCATCAATCAAAATCTTATTTCCTATTTCCACATCCGCCGCAAGGTCAGGATAAGACACGTATATTTTTTCTCTTGTGCCTACACATTTTTCATTAGTGAAAGTGAGTATATCTCCGGGAGTAAGCGCCATTGATCCGCCCTCAATTTCTCCAACGCGGAGTTTTGGGCCCTGCAGATCGCCCAATATTGCCAGTGTATAAGGTTCGGTAGAATTGATTTGGCGTATATAGTTTATGATCTTTAGTTTGTCTTCGTAAGCTCCATGCGAAAAGTTTAACCTGAATACGTTTACACCAGCTTTCGTTAGTTCCAGTAACTTCTCGTAGGTATCACATGCAGGTCCAACCGTGGCTACAATTTTTGTACGATGAAATGTATGTTCAAGCCCGGCTTTCTTGTCCATTTCTTCGTGGAGGTACTTAGCAATATTCTTTGACATATATTTCTTTTATGATAAAAATAGGCATTCCGCCACGCGTATATTAATGCCGCGTGTTAAGATGCTAATATCTTTACAATCTTCAACCATTCAGGGTCGATAGTTTGTGTTGCTTTAACCGCGGAATCAAGCGGGGTATAATGCAACTGGTTATTTACAATACCAATCATGGTATTGACTTTATCTCCTTTTATTAAAGTTTCTACTGCTGCATAACCCAGCCTGCTGGCTATTAACCTATCCAGACAGGAAGGTGAACCACCACGTTGAATATGCCCAAGTATACACACTTTAATATCAGCATTAGGCAGTTTTTGTTTTACCAACTTCGCTACTTCATTGCCACCGCCAAATTCATCGCCTTCGGCAACTACCAGCAGGTTTACCAGTTTTTTTCTTTTTTCTTTTTCCTGCAGGGAACGGATCATTTCTTCAATATCCGTCTTATGTTCCGGTATAAGGATGTTTTCAGCGCCGGTAGCAACACCACTATGTAAAGCTATATAACCAGAATCGCGACCCATTACTTCAATGATGAACAACCTGTCATGCGCATCCGCGGTATCCCTTATTTTGTCAATAGCTTCTACTGCAGTATTAACCGCTGTGTCAAAACCAATAGTAAAATCAGTACCTGCCATGTCTTTATCTATAGTTCCAGGTAATCCTACGCAGGGTATATCAAATTCAGTTGAAAACTTTTGCGCGCCACGAAAAGAACCATCTCCACCTATTACTACTAATCCGTCAATACCCAGCTTTTTAAGATTTTCATATCCTTTTTTTCTTCCTTCGGGCTCATAAAATTCTTTGCACCTTGCAGTTTTAAGTATGGTACCTCCGCGCTGAATAATGTTAGCAACACTGCGGTTATCCATCTTAAAAATATCGTTTTCAATAGTGCCGGCGTATCCACGCACAATACCATATACTTCAAGCCCATAATAATTGCCTGTACGTACTACAGCCCGGATGGCCGCATTCATACCCGGCGCATCTCCCCCGGAGGTTAGTACGCCGATTTTAGAAACTTTTTTTTCCATTTGTTTAAAACTTGTCTGAAATGATTAAAAATCATTCAAAGGGCAATTGCAATTATTGAAAAAAACGCATCTCTTTTTTAGAAGCGTCAAAAATACATAATTACAATCATTTCCCAATTTTAAGATTGCGGCTGTAATGATTTTGTACATTAGCATTATTCATCAAAAATTTTAAGAAAAGAATGAAGATTTTAGTTACCGGGGCCAATGGATTATTAGGGCAATATCTTATAAGAGATTTGGCTATGGCAGGTTATAAAGTTATTGCCGCAGGCAAGGGAAACAGCAGGCTGCCAGATTATGCAGGTATAAACTACACGTATTTGCCCCTTGATATTAATGATAAAGAAACGGTACATGAAATTATAGAAAAAGTACAGCCTTCTGTTATTATACACGCTGCTGCTATAACCCAACCCGATGCCTGCGAATTGGATAAAGAAACATGCTGGAATACGAATGTGCGTGCCACTGCTTACATAACTGAAGCGGCAGAAAAAGTTTCAGGCAGGTTAATATACATATCAACAGATTTTGTTTTTGATGGAGAAGATGGTCCATATAAAGAAGAAGACAAGCCCCATCCTGTAAATTATTATGGAGAAAGCAAACTGGCTGCAGAACAAATTGTTCAATCATCAACAGCAGAATGGGCAATAGTTCGTACCGTACTGGTGTATGGTAATATACTTGCCGGTACAAGAAGTAATGTAGTAACGTGGGTAAAGGATAACCTGGAAAGCAGGAAAAATATAAAAGTGGTAAACGACCAGGTGCGTACGCCTACATATGTAGAAGACCTGTCGAAAGGTATAGTGCTTATTGTGCAGAAAAACGCGAAAGGCATTTATCATATATCCGGCAAAGAAGTATTTACTCCATATGAAATGGCGGTGCAGGTATCGGACTATTTTGGATTAGATAAATCGCTGATGGAAAAAGTTGATGCCGCTGTTTTTACACAACCCGCGAAACGCCCACTAAAAACAGGTTTTATTATTGATAAAGCAGAAAAGGAATTGGGATATATGCCAGTACCCTTTAAAGAAGGGATACGGAAAATGTTTGAGGGAAAGGTGTAAGGTTTGAGGTAAATGGTATAGGGCACACGATTATATATTCCCCAAGCTCATAACTCTTCCTTACACCTTCCACCCTTAACCTTTTACCTCACTCTATCATCTTCAAATATCTCCCCATCCAGTAAGGCAATAGCCAAAATACCGGTTCACGTTCAATACTTGCAAATCCATTTGTTGCCAGCCATGGGTTTCTGTCCCATCTTACTGCAGCACGAATACTGGCAGGAGGCAATTCACTCACCTGTATTTCTTCCAGCATTGGCATTCGAACTGTTTGTACATCTTCTCTTTTGGTATGATCAATACTCCAGTTTACCAGGTCAAGCGGAGTATCTTTTAAAAATTCAACTGATGCCGTGAGTCCAACCTTTTTGTTACGGGCATAACTATAAAAGAAATTAATGATAGGGCTTTTGTCGGCTTTTCTTTTCTGCATCCATTTATCTGACTGTTGTTGATATATTTTAATCAACACCGGATCTTTTTCACAATGCAGCAAAATAGGGTAGAGGTACATCTGCATAATAACATCGAAGTAAATAAACCATGCGGGATTTTGTTCGGTAATATGCGACATGTTTTCGAGATAATGCTCTTCTTTTATCAATCTCAAATAATGCTGTTGATATTTGTTGTCGCCGGTCATGTGGTAGGCGAGCTTTAAAAAGGTAAGTAACTCCATGGAATTTTGAAACCGGTCGGGCATCCATTCCGGATTACGGTTCAAATCATCAGGACTCCATACAGACCAACGGGTATGGGTACCGTCAATATCAACCATGTTGAAATTGTGATTGATTAAGTGGTCCACCAGTTTACTTACATGATCAGCAATCACTTTTTTTTCAGCATCATCGGCCACTAAGGTATAATAAAAGAAATACCCCATCATGTGTCCACACCACTCGTCACTGCTTGTATCACCTTTCCACAACCATTTACCGTCTTTAGATAGATGCCATCTTGTTCCAACCGGTTTAAACCGAGGCTCTTTTACCAACTCCTCCGCTAATTGTTTATCGGTAAACGTCTCATTGGCGTCATGTACATTATTGCCCCAGCTTACAGGTACAATTGTTCTGGCAAAAAAGCCATCAAGCCCGGTTACTTCACGCAGCATTTTTAAAAACCCGAAAGATTTTTTGGCTTTGCTTTTCGCGTCTTCGCTTTTAGTAACCGCATAACGAAAGCTTTCCATAGCAAGATAATTGCCTCCATATTCACCATCATTATCATCATCATCAGGTTCCCATGTACTCAAATCGGCAGCGTCTTTTAATTTACATTGCCCTACAATCCACGGCTCACGTACGTGCCGGTTCATAGTGATATCATAAAAAAAATCCTGTTTTTGGGCAAGCGTCATGCTACGTTTTTTAATGGCGCTTACTCCGTTGGCTGTTGCTATCCAGGCATTACCTTCCGCATCAAAATGTATAGCATTTACTTTATCATCCAGCAGCCACCTGCGGCTGAACACCAGGCTGTGATTGCCTTTTGCATCATATCTTACAATACCGGTATTGGTACCAACCCACATCTTGTCATCCGGCGATTGCTCAACGCAGTTTACATGTACCGAAGGAATGCCATCTTTTGGTCGCAGTGATTTTATTTTTTTAGTATTGCGTAACACACTCACTCCTCCTAATCCACCCACCCATATATTGCCAGCGCCGTCAAAAGCGGCTCCTTTAGTATAAGCGCTTAACAGTACATCTGTTTTTTGAAAATAAGTGGTTTTGTTTTTATTGCAATAGTAAAGCCCCACATCTGTTGTAATCCATAAGCCGCCATGGTTGTCAGCAACTGCATGCCTTACGGATTTCGCGATCGCATAATGTTGTTTCTCAAAAGTATAACCGTTGTATAACCAAATACCGTTGGGCCCAAGTGCGTATATCCCTTCTTTAGCATTACACAGTACCGAAACCGGTCCATCTGTGCCTGCAATTTTTTTTATTTCATTGTGCTGAAACAAGTATACACCTCTCCATGTTCCTGCCCATACGGCATTCCTGCTATCTGTTATAACCGCATAAGCAGGGCCGTCATCTGCTCCAAGGGCAATGGCTTCCCAGTTTTTTTCATTTTCCTTTTTTGTGAAGATTCCTGCTGCAGTAGCGATCCATACATTCAATATATTATCACTGGTAATACTTCTCACTTCGTTTGCTTCAGCGTTTTTTCCAACAGGATAAGGCTCGTGGTATTCCTGTTGAAAATAAGTGTCGCGGATTATAGTGGGCTCAGCGTTAGACTGAGATAAGGCATTATATCCAACTGCCAATAACAGCAAGCCGAAAAAAAAACGGTACAACATATGCGATTACGGTTAAGGTTGAAAACAAAAACTGAATAAAATACAGTCAAAAAAAAACCTATAAAACTTGCCTAATTGAAAATGGCAAGTTTTATAGGTTATGAATGCGAGCCTATTTAAAGCTATTAGTTACCAGGGTTCATTAGTTCCCTGCAGCAACCAGAACTTTGACCAGGAACTATTTTTACCATCAACTGTTGAATAATCTGTTTCCTGTAGTCTTGAT
>JBGALP010000178.1:0-11281 GCA_044223805.1 Agriterribacter sp. | reverse complement strand
ATTCAGATTTAACAGACTATTTGCAATTGTATAACGACCTTGCACAGAAGTAAAAAAGTGGCATTAGTATATTGATTTTGCCATTTTGCATATAAAAGCATGGTGTTTGAAGAATTGTAAGGCGCTTATTATAACCCTCTATTAAACTAATTACGGTGAAGTTGAAATCTCTCCTGTTTGCAACAGGACTTGGAATAGTTGCTATCGCATTGTATACATCCTGTACCAAAATTACTCCCACAGATATTGGAGCCGATTTATTGCCTGCGGTTGATAACGTTACCACCTTTGACACTACATTAAGAGTTTATGCAGATAATTATCTTTTCAACGATTCTTCCCGTGTAAATTATGCGCAAAACCATGCACTTGGAGTAATTGAAGATGATCCTGAGTTTGGTAAAACCGAATCACAAATTTATTTATCTCTGGTCCCAGGTGGAACATCGCGCAACCCATTTACGTCGTTAGATAGTATTGTAGGTATGGATTCAGTGATCCTTGGGTGGCATATAGTGGTGTGTATGGCGACAGCAATGCGGTACAGAAGATTAATGTGTATGAAGTAAGCGATACTACTGCTTTTAAAGATACGCTTGAACACCTAAATTGCCATCCTGAATTTAATACACTCTCTTCCGTTTTAGGAAATGCAGCAATGAATTTACTACACTGAATGATCCGAAGACGATCATCATAAAAAAAGATACTACGGTTATTGCTAATCAGATGCGTATTCCGCTTGACCCTGCTTTGGGATTGCGTTTTGCTGCATACGATACTGGAAGTGTATATCTCAGCTCAAAGAGAGATTCGGCATTCCATAAAGTTTTCAACGGGCTTGCATTAAAAATAGACGAAGGTGCATCTGCTAACAAAAAACGCTTTGGCTTATTTTGACCTCAGTAGTGCAAATACAAAGCTTACATTTTATTTCAGGGTAAAGAACGCTGGTAAAATAGATACGGTTTCAACAGATTTTACGCTGTACTTAACTTCTGCGTATACTGCTTATAATGCTAATATTGTAAAGCGAACGCCTATGCACGGTTACAGCAATCTGGCTATAAATACCCCTGTTGCCGATGCTGATAAACTCTATATCCAATCATCACCCGGGTGGTATGCCATTCTTAAAGTGCCGGTTTAACAGGATTAAACAACAGAATTGTCCATCGGGCTGAAATTGCTTTTAAGCCGCTTGATTTTGGAACAACCAATATTTATACATCTCCTGATTTTCTGTTTCTTGACCTCGTAGACAGTGTGAATAACAGGTTCCTTACGATTGGTGATGATTTTGTTTATTCATTCTCAAATTTTACCTACGATTACCAAACCTTTGGAGGTTATTTAAAAGACGGCAAGTATTTTTTTAATGTAACCCGTTATGTTCAAAAAGTGGTTACTACCCAAAGCAAAAACTATCCATTCAGGTTATCCGCACCTAAAACGCTCATTGATTATTACGTTTATCCCAAAGAATCAGGCTCTGTTATTACCCAGTCTGCAAGCGGCTTTGGCATTAATTCAAAAATAGCCAAGGGGCGGGCATTTATAGGTGGAGGAAGCAATACAACGCCGCCCATGGTTCTCCGTATAATTTATTCTAAAATTTAATCATACTCCTCTTATCTTTGCGCCGTTTCAGGTAAAATAACATTACCATTTACTGATGTATTAAATCCATTAATTCTTAATAAAGTACAATCATTATGCCTTACTTGTTTACTTCTGAAAGTGTTTCTGAAGGGCATCCCGATAAAGTTGCCGATCAGATATCAGACGCAATTATTGACAACTTTTTAGCTTTTGATGCTAATAGTAAAGTAGCCTGCGAACATTGGTAACTACAAGGACAGGTGTTAGGCTGGCGGGAGAAGAAGTCAAAAGCATACCTGGATGTGCGGAAATAGCCCGTGGCGTAATCCGCAAAATCGGGTATACCAAAAGTGAGTATATGTTTGAAGCGCATTCCTCTGCGGTGTATTATCTGCCATTCACGAACAATCGGCAGATATTAACCAGGGCGTTGAGCGTAAGAACAAAGAAGATCAGGGCGCTGGCGACCAGGGAATGATGTTTGGATATGCTACTGATGAAACAGATGATTATATGCCGCTTCGCGCAGACCTGGCGCACAAGCTGTTAATCGAACTGTCTGCATTGAGGAGAGAAGGGAAACAAATTAAATATTTACGTCCTGATGCTAAAAGCCAGGTAACGCTTGAATATGATGATAACAACAAACCGGTACGTATAGACGCTATTGTAGTATCTACCCAGCATGATGATTTTGACTCTGAGAAAAAAATGCTGGACAAAATCAAGGAAGATATCATCAACATTCTTATTCCGCGTGTAAAATCAAAATATAAGAAATACGCTAAGTTGTTTAACAACAATATCAAGTATCATATTAACCCAACCGGAAAATTTGTAATTGGCGGACCACATGGTGATACCGGGTTAACCGGAAGGAAAATCATTGTAGATACTTATGGGGAAAAGGGCGCTCATGGTGGTGGGGCTTTCAGTGGTAAAGATCCTTCAAAGGTTGACCGTTCTGCAGCTTACGCCACACGTCATATAGCAAAAAACCTGGTTGCTGCCGGTGTTGCTAAAGAAATATTGGTGCAGGTTTCTTATGCTATTGGTGTTGCCAAACCTACCAGCATCAACGTTAAAACTTTCGGTACTTCAAATGTTGATTTAACTGATGGTGAAATAGGAAAAATAGTGGAAGGTATATTTGATATGCGCCCTTATTTTATTGAAAAAAAGATTGAAATTGCGCAGCCCTATTTACAGCGAAACGGCGGCCGGTCACATGGGTCGCAAGCCTGAAATAGTAACAAAAACATTTACTTCTCCTGATGGAAAAGTGAAGAAGTTAAATGTTGAGCTTTTTACCTGGGAGAAATTAGATAAAGTAAAAAGAAGTAAAAAAGCATTCGGACTATAAGTTTGCTTTGTCAATACTATTTAACAATCCCGCAGGTGCATATTGCTTGCGGGTTTATTTTTTAGCTTATTATGATAAACGAGCAACATAACCCCTGGACGATTGTGGCACAAAAAAACGTGTATGATAATCCCTGGATAAATGTAACAGAATATGATGTAATTAATCCCAGCGGAGGAAAAGGCATTTACGGGAAGATACATTTTAAGAATATTGCCATTGGAGTTATACCTTTAGACGAAGAGAACAATACATGGCTGGTAGGCCAATACAGGTTTCCTACGGATAAATACAGTTGGGAGATTCCTGAAGGTGGAGGAAATATGGACGAGGCACCGTTAGCGTCTGCGCAAAGAGAATTACTTGAAGAGACTGGACTAAAAGCTGCACGATGGGACAAGATATTGGATATGTATTTATCAAATTCCGTTACCGATGAAATTTCTGTGGTGTATGTTGCCAGAAACCTGTCTGAACACGAAGCCGAACCCGAAGAAACAGAACAGCTTGCAGTACAAAAAATTCCCTTTAGTAAAGTACTGGATAAAGTGATTGCCGGTGAAATTACAGATGCCATTACTGTTGCCGCCGTACTCAAACTGGATTATCTTATTCAACACAAACTGATATAACAGATTCATCATTGAAAAAGTCGTCGTTAATAATCGGGCGCCAGCCTTTAATAGAAGCCATTGAAAGTGGAAGAGCCATTGATAAAATTTTTATGCATAAAAATATCAGTGGCGAAAATGTGCAGATCATAAGACAATTAGCTAAGGAACGGAATGTACCGATACAGATGGTACCGGTAGAGAAACTCAATAGTCTTACTAAAAGTAACCACCAGGGTATTGTTGCTGTAGCTGCAGTTATTGAATATACTGATTTGCAGCAGGTAATTGATCACACCGTTGGCAAGGGTGAAACACCACTATTTGTGATGCTGGATGGAATAACTGACGTAAGAAATATTGGCGCTATAGCGCGTAGTGCGGTTTGCTGCGGTGCGCAGGCAATTATTATTCCCGATAAAGGTGTTGGGGCATTAAACGAAGAAACGATGAAATCATCGGCTGGTGCATTAGAACAGGTATATATATCCAGGGTGAACAGCCTTGCTCACGCTGTTGATACGTTGCATCTTAACGGGATTGCCGTTTTTACTTCGGAAATGAAAGCAGCACAAAAAGTATTTCAATCTGATTTAACTCAACCCTGCTGTATTATAATGGGAAGCGAAGAGAAAGGAGTCCAGCATTTTTTAAGCAAGGCTGCAGATCATCATTTTTCTATTCCCATAGCCGGTAACTTTGATTCCTTCAACGTGTCTGTAGCAGCCGGTATAATTTTATATGAAGCCATGAAACAAAGAATGGCTATGTAATTTTATGTCGTGCCTTTGTATTTATTCTAACGATATTGGAAATGGCAATACAACAAAAAAGAAACGGCAACTACTATTTTGTTTTTATTTATAGAATAGTTCTTGTTTTATTTTTATTTCAACTGTGCCGTTTCATATTTTACTTTCTCAATCAATCACTTTTTAAAGGTATTACTGCGGGTGGCTGGAGCCAGATTATCAGGGGTGGCGTTATGTTCGATATATCAGCCATGTTTTATTTCAATGGCTTATTTATACTATTAATGTTGTTTCCTTTTCGCTTACGGGAATCAGTTTTATATCAACGGATAGTAAAATATGTTTTTCTAATTAGCAATGGACTGGCAGTAATGCTCAACTGTATTGATTTTATATACTATCGTTTTACTTTAAGACGAACCACCCGTAGCGTATTCAGCGAATTTTCAAATGAAGTAAATAAGACTAAACTTTTGAGTCAGTTTTTAATTGACTATTGGTATGTACTGCTGATTTTTATTGGACTTATTGTATTGATGATATGGTTATATCAGAAAGTAAAAATCCGGTATGATGTTGCGCAAAAAACAAACTGGATTTTTTACGTAAAAGCTGTACCTGCTTTGTTAATCACGGTTGTGCTGGCTGTTGGTGGTATAAGAGGAGATTTTAAGCATAGTACAAGACCTATTACAATAAGTAATGCCGGAGAATATGTAACCCGCCCCAATGAAATGTACCTGGTACTGAATACTCCTTTTTGTATGGTGAGAACATGGGATGTTAACCGTTTAAAAGAAGCATCCTATTATACGGATAAAGAAGTAGAGCAAATTTACTCGCCATTACACAGCCCACCTGAAAAAGGCGATACTGCTTTCAGAAAAGATAATGTAGTGATCATCCTGCTTGAAAGTTTCAGTAAAGAAATGGTGGGAGGATATAACAGGAATTTGAATAATGGTCACTATAGCGGTTACACGCCGTTTATAGATTCTCTGATGGCGGTAAGTAAAGTGTACTGGAATTCATTCGCCAACGGCAGAAAATCCATTGATGCATTGCCTTCAGTGCTGGCAAGCATTCCCGGTGGTATGGATCCATTTGTACTTACGCCTTATGCATCAGACAGTGTACATAGTTTACCGCATATATTAAACGAGGAGGGATATCATACTTCGTTTTTTCATGGTGCTCCCAATGGTTCTATGGGCTTTAAGGCATTGGTGAACCTTTTGGGCGTACAGCATTATTATGGTAAAACCGAGTATAATAATGATAAAGACTATGACGGCATCTGGGGTATCTGGGATGAACCTTTTTTCCAATATTTCTCTAATACTTTAAGCACTTTTAAGCAACCCTTTTTAAGCACCATATTTTCGGTATCATCGCATCATCCCTTTAAAGTACCGTCGCAATATGCCGGTAAATTTAAAAAAGGACCGCTTCCCGTAATGGAATGTATTGGATATACAGATATGGCATTGCGTAAGTTTTTTGAAACCGCAAGTCGAACGGATTGGTTTAAGCATACGCTTTTTATTATATCAGCAGATCATTCTACCGAAGCTTACCAACCGGAGTACCAGAATGCATGGGGCGATATAGCTATTCCTGTTTTACTATACCATCCTGGAGATTCAACTTTACGGGGAGTAGATTCGTCAGGTGTAATTCAACAGATAGATATAATGCCGAGTGTATTATCTTATCTGCATTACGATAAGCCCTTCTTTGCTTTTGGTGAAAATGTATTTGATGAGCATCGGTTGAATTTTTCTGTATACTACAATAGCGGTTACCGATGGATTGAGAATAACTATCTTTTATTTTTTGATGGAGTGCACAGTAAAGCTTTATTCGATTATAAGAACGACAGGTTATTACAACATAACTTAATAGACACTAAGACTGATATTGTAAAGGAGATGGAAAAGAAATTAAAAGCTTTTATTCAGCAGTATAATAACCGGCTGATCAGAAACAAATTGGTGAATGGGAACGTGAGACGATAGACGATAAATGTGAAAATGCTTTATTTAAGATGATCAACAGAGAATTTTCAGGATAAGACACAAGAAATTTTCATCTCACGTTTCACGTCTATCTTTTTTATATAGCTTGTCTCGATTTAAGTTCAATATACTTATTAATGGTGTTTACGGTTAGTTGTTGAGGTGTAGTAAGCACAGAAAGAATGCCATGTTGTTGCAGTTCCTTTACAATTAGTTTTTTTTCAAAAGCGAATTTATCAGCAATTGTTTTTATATAAATATCCTCCAGGTTTGCCGCAGGGTTTTCACGTAGTGCTTTAAGTTCTGTGTTTTCAAAAAATACCACCAGCAACAAATGATTCTTAGCCATTCTGCGCAAATAAGGGAGTTGGCGCTGAAAACCATGTATAGATTCAAAATTGGTAAACAGTATTAATAGCGATCTGTTTTTTATTTTGCCGTGAATATGCGCATATAATGCTTCAAAATCTGTTTCTGAGAAATGAGTTTGCTGGCGGTAAAGATTTTCAAGAATCAATTCCATCTGTATTCCTTTGCGGTCTGCAGGTAAAAAGGTTTCGGGTTTACTGGCAAAAGTTAATAAACCTGCTTTATCGTGTTTCAGCAGTGCAACATTGGTTAATACCAATGACGCGTTAATAGCATAATCCAGCAGGGTCATTCCTTCAAAAGGCATTTTCATATTTCTGCCTTTATCAACCAGGCAATATATGTGTTGACTTTTTTCATCGGTAAAAGTGTTCACCATAATATCACCTTTACGCGCCGTTGCCTTCCAGTTTACTTTTTTATAATCATCGCCAATTACATATTCTTTTATCTGCTCAAACTCGGTACTGCTTCCCAGCTTACGCAGTCTTCGGCTACCCGTTTCATTAAGCCTGTTGCTTAACGCCATTAGCTGGTATCGTTTTAATTGCTGAAAAGATGGATAAGTTGGAATGACTTGCGCTGCATCAATATTATACCTGCGTTCAACCAGCCTGAGTGGGCTGGTAATAAAAGCATTGATAGCTCCAAATGCATATTCGCCTCTTTGCATTGGCTTAAGAAAATAAGAATGCCCACGTTCTTCTCCGCCTTTAAGGGTAATGTTAAATGATGATTGGGTTTGTTGAAACTGAACCGGGAGTTCATCAATAATGAAAGCTTTTACACGAAATGTGTAATTGTTCAGGAGATTCAATTGAATAAGATTTTGATCGCCGTTGCTAAACCTGTCTGCAACAATCCGATCTGCAGAAAATCCCTTAGCCCGTGTATACAATACCAATATGTCCAGGAAAACAGTAATACATATCATCCATAAAGCAATGGAAGCTATTGCATACAGCGAGGGAATAAAAAAAGATATTATAAAAACCACAACAATCCCTGCCAAAACAAAGTATGTTCTTTTAGTTAATGCAAACGAGTTATATAAACTGATCAATCGCTTCAACACTATCTTGGTATTTCTAAAGCATGAATAATTTCTTTTATTACATCGTCCTCCGTTCCGCCTTCCATTTCTTTTTCAGGTGTAAGAATAATACGGTGACGTAATACAGGGGTTGCCATTTCCAGGATATCTTCAGGTGTTACAAAATCTCGGCCCTGCATAGCTGCTACTGCCTTTGCCGACATCATTATTGCGAGTGAAGCACGTGGAGATGCACCAAGATAAATGGACTTATGCGACCGGGTTGAGCTCACAATCTTAGCTATAAACTGCAATAGCTTTTCTTCAATCAATATTTCTTTTACCTGCTTACGTAGAGCGCTGATATGACCTGCTGTAAGTATTTCGTCCAGCTTCTCAATTATTTCATTACCCGTAACATTATGAAACCGCGATAAAATTTTTACTTCCTGCTCTTCCGTTGGATAAGGAACAGATATCTTAAATAAAAATCTGTCTAATTGCGCTTCGGGCAGGCGATAAGTTCCTTCCTGCTCAACCGGGTTTTGCGTAGCCAGAACCATAAAAGGCTTTTCCATCTGGTGAGAATAACCGTCTACAGTAACCTGTTTTTCTTCCATTACTTCAAACAAGGCTGCCTGCGTCTTTGCAGGCGCTCTGTTAATTTCGTCTACCAGTACAATATTGCCAAATACAGGTCCACGTTTAAACTGGAATGCACCCTCTTTAGGGTTGAAGATAGAAGTGCCCAATACGTCAGACGGCATAAGATCGGGGGTGAACTGTACTCTTGAAAAATGCAGTGCTATGCATTTTGAAACCAGCCTTGCGGTTAGTGTTTTTGCTACTCCCGGCACACCTTCTATTAACACGTGCCCGTCTGCAAGTAATGCGGCCATAATAAGCTTTATCATGTCTTCCTGCCCAACAATTACTTTACCTATTTCCATACGCATGCGCATTACGGCATTATGAAGTTCAGAAAGGTCTGTGCGGGGCTGAAATATATTTTCTTCCATCGTTAAGAGGTTTTATAAAATTTTTCTAATAACTGGTAAAATTCAATTACCTGTTGATCATGTATAGCAGGCGCTTCCTGTAAAAAAGCAATGTATTCTGTAATAGATTGAACGGTTTTTTGATCACTTCCCGATTTTTGAGCTAACCGCGTCACAAAATCATTATCCATGCTTCCTGTATTCATTTTATAATGATTGTGTACGTGTTCGGTAAAATACACTCCCATTTTCTGGCAGATATTTTTGTTATCTCTTTTCTGAAAATAGAGCCGGCCTATTGTCTTTACAAATTCCAGTGAATCGTTTTTAACAGGTGGTATTACGGGAATCATGCGTTGTCTTCTCTTTAATCCCAATAGCACAAAAATGATAATGCCTGCCAAAGCCGTTAATAATGCCATCCTGAACGATGGCTGTTCCATTAATACGCGGATGGGAGAGGGGGCTTTGTTTTGATTGTATGCAGGTTTATATATATAATACTCATCCCAAACAACTTTGGTAGCTTTTGGGTCTAATGCTGATAAAAGCTGGTTGTAGTGCGCCATATTTTCTTTATGCAACAAAAAGTAATTGCTGAATGCCAATGGAGCAGTATGAATAAAAAAGTTGCCTTCGCCGGCACGTATCCGTAACAACACCGCGCTACTATCTGCTGTTCTTTCCAGCACATAACTCATAGTAGTATCAAACGTATTAAAATGCGAGTAGAATTTTCTTCCCGGATAATCAAACCGAAGATTTTTTTCGGGAAAAGGAGGATGCATAAGCCTGAGCTTGAGCGTATCCATATCCGTTAAGTCCTCATATGCCGCAAAACCCGCATCGCCATAGCTTAAGTTGAGATGAAAAAAATCCTGTGCATCCCTGCTGAGATCGTATGATGAGATCAATACATCGTTGCCTTTGCTTACAAAGTGGAAAAGTTCTCTTAATTCATCATCTGTAGCATTGAATTCCTTTGTAAGAATGATTATAGCCTGATGCCCCGTGTCATATTGCAAAACCGAATCTTCCCAGTAGCCCGGTTGTTTTTTGTTGATGGTTATATCGGCATCAGGAAAAATATAATTAAGATGATGGTAGGCTACATAGCTGCCATAAGGGATTTTATCTTTTTTATTAAGCGTAATACGAGGGTCAAAGTTTTTTTTTCTTTCCGCCATTACAAGAACGAGCAGCAGTAAAACCAAAACACCTCCAATTATATATGGTAACGCTTTTTTCAATAGGTTAATCCTGTTTTGAGATAAACGGTTTTAAATTCCTCTTTCACATTTTCATATTGTGTTTTGCTTACGTTAACTTCTCCATACCAGGCATACTCGTAGGCCCGGGTTACTTTAAAAAAATCTTTATAATATGGTTGTGTATATAATTGCGTGAGATAATCCAGATTGGTTGCATCCTTTTTGTAATCAATGAACCCATTTTGTGAAAGCGACTTTAATAGCTGCAGGTAACTCAATCTTATTGCCAACCGGTAATTTTCTTTTTGCTCTGCTTTTACTATTTCTGCTTTAAGATCGGTGTCAAAAATATTATCTACTTCTCCTTCTGCCTGGTTATGACTAATTGCCGGACCTTTAGATGAACGGAAAATACTCATCTTATTTTGCACAAAAAACAGAACAATAATTAGTATAAGACCTCCAATAACAATCAGTTTTATAAGTTCAAAAAGCACAGGGCTGGCTAAAAGCCTGAGAATAGAGAATAAAAATCTGTCTAACCAGGAATCAGATGCAGGCTTTTCTTCTTTTTTCTTTTGCATGTCTTTATTGGCATACCAAAAGGCCTCATCGTTTTTTAGCACAGATATTATAGAGTCTGGTACTTTTCTCCATTGTATAAGAGATGAATCGTTTAGAGAGGATGTGTTTTCTTTTCCTAAAAAAAACAATGTGTCTTTGGATTCACTATCATATTCCTCTTCTGGAGCAGGGGCAGCAACAGGTGAGTCCACACTATTGTATGTTGAAATACTGCTGTCTTCAGTAACAACAGTTGTGTCGGTAGTTTCCTGTGCCTGTATTGCAAAAGGGCATAGCAATACAAAAAAGAACAGAGCGAAATATATGTTTCGGAAATAGTTATTCACTTAAAAATTTTTCGCCTGTTGCTTTCAGTTTCTTTTGAACCTGCAGAGGATAAATAATATAGTACCAGATAATATACGAAGCAGAGGAAAGTAAAATAATGGCGCTTAACCACTGTGGCATAGTATAATAGCGGGTAATAAAGCCTTCAAAAAAAGCAGCAACAATAAAAACAGGAATCAGGCTCACCACTATTATTACGCCTTCTTTGGCGCCTCTCATAAAAGCATTTAGCCTTTTGCCTGTTCCAGGAAACATCCAGCCTTTGCCCAACACCACACCTGCTGCACCTGCAATTACTATCGCGGAAATTTCAAGGGTGCCGTGAATAAATACCGTTAACACAGATTGAATACCTAAACCTTTGGCAAAAAACAGTTCCTCAAAAGCGCCCAATCGCACTCCTTCTGTAAGC
>JBGALP010000177.1:0-10993 GCA_044223805.1 Agriterribacter sp. | reverse complement strand
AAGCAAACTATTAAGGATGTAAAGAACATATTAGATGCAGGTAGCTATAATGTTGAAGCAGAAAATGATGGCAATGCAAGATCTAAACTGTTTGGCAAAACGCTTAGATTTTCAAAAACCTTTGGTGGTGGTATTGCATTTAAGTTAAGCGACAGGTTAAATCTTGCACTTGAAGACAGAGTAACGATGGTTAACGATGATTTACTTGATGGTGTAAGATGGCAAAATACAACTATTACTGGCGGTGGCCGTGTACTTACCCCTAGTAATGACGTTTACAATATGCTGAGTGTAGGCTTGAACATCAATATCGGTTCAAGATCTGTACAACCATTGTGGTGGATCAACCCGCTTGACTATGCGTACAGCGAATTAAACTCGCCGAAGCACATGAAGATTCCAAAACCAGTTCTTGATGATGCTGATGGCGATGGGATACCTGATCAATTTGATATGGAACCTAATACACCAGCCGGCGCTCCTGTAGACAGCCATGGCGTAAGCAGAGATACCGATGGTGACGGCGTTCCTGATTATAAAGACAAAGAGCTGATTACACCAACAACCTGCCAGCCGGTTGATGCTGATGGTGTAGGTAAATGCCCATGTCCTGATTCTACCTGCTTTGAAGGATATATGGCTAAAGCAGGAAGAAATGGCGCAAATAATTGCGGAATAGGTGATTTACCAAGTATTTCATTTAATCCTAAAGTATTCAAAATTACAAAGGATGCTGAACCAGTACTGGCAAGCGTTGCAGACAGGCTGCGTCAGAATCCGAATTGTCATATAGTGGTTACAAGCTACACTTGTGAACCTTCTAAATCTTCACAGCAATTAAGCTGGGATAGGGTTAATGCGGTAATTAACTACCTGGTTGAAAAGCAAGGTATAAGTTCTGACCGGTTGATCTTCAAATATGGCGAAAGCGGCGGAGATTGTAATACTGTTGATCTAAGATCTGCAGAAGGAGATGAAGGTCCAAATACTGTACCTGCTCCACACCCTAACTTAAGAAGAAGAGGATAATTAATAGATATCGAATCATTTTTGAAAGGCAAACTCAATGAGTTTGCCTTTTTTATAAATCCTTTAACGTGCTGCTAAATATGATAAGATTATTTTTATTTTCTCGTATTATGTCTTAAAACAACTATTTTTGCCCGCCTTTTATGAGAGTATTTATTTTTGTGCTTATTGGTTTGTACAATTTTTTTGTTTTCATCCTGCTCCAAGTTTGCTAAAGTGATGAAAAGCAAGGATTATGAGTATAAATTGAAAATGGCAGACCAGTATTTTGTGAAGAAAAATTACAGGTTTGCCCAACAATTATATGAAGATCTGTTCCCTGTATATAAAGGGTCAAACAAATTTGAAGATATTCACTACAAGTTTGCTTACTGCGCTTATTATTTAAAGGATTACATGAGTGCGGAAAATCTTTTTAAAAGCTTTTTGGAGTACTTTCCCAATAGTGCTAAATCTGAAGAAGTTGACTTTATGCATGCATTTTGTTATTATAAACAGTCTCCCAAAGCCGAATTGGATCAAACCAATACGGTAAAGGCAATGGGACAAATGCAGACTTTTATTAATACACACCCATCTTCAGAAAGAAATAAAGAAGCGCAGGAAATTATTGCCAAATGTTATAGTAAAATGATATCTAAAGATTACGGAAGTGCAGAATTATACTATAATATAGGACAGTACAGGGCTTCGGCTGTTGCTTTTTCTACTCTTTTAAGTAGTTATCCCGATGCTCCTAATGCCGATGAATTTAAGCTTTGGGTGGTTAAATCTTATTATCGCTTTGCTTCCCTATCTGTTCCCGATAAGCAGCAGGAGCGTTACCAACAGGTAATTGATGCAGTTCAGGACTTCCAGGACAGATTTCCTGAAAGTAAACTATTAAAAGAAGCGGAACGTTACTTAACTTTGTCGCAAAATAATTTAAAAACTATTTCCCAATGAGCAGATTAAGAAAACAATGGGGTGCCAATACTACCACTAATGTTGTAGAAACTAAAAACGTGGTTGATATTAAAGCGAAGACAGGAAATTTATACGAATCTATTTCTATTATTGGTAAAAGGGCTAATCAGATCAATATAGCACTAAAAGAAGAATTGCACAACAAACTGGAAGAATTTGCCAGCCATACTGATAGCCTGGAAGAGATACATGAGAATAAAGAGCAGATAGAAATTTCGAAGGCATATGAAAAAATGCCAAACCCTGCTTTGCTTGCAACCCAGGAGTTTTTCGATGATAAAATATACCATCGTAAAAACGATAGTGATCTGTTCAGCTAACTAATTTCTTAATATTATTTCAATATATTTTTTGCGGCAATTAAACACTGCCGCTTTTTGTATTTTTAGGGAGATATTTTATAAGAGATGATGCTTAAAGGAAAAAAAATTTTGTTGGGTATTACAGGCAGTATAGCGGCATATAAAGCTGTTTTCCTGATCCGTTATCTTGTAAAAGAGGGTGCTGAAGTAAAAGTAATAATGACTCCTTCTGCTAAAGATTTTATTACGCCGCTTACTGTTGCCACACTTTCAAAGAATGAGGTTCTTAGCGATATTTTTAAGGAAGATACATGGGCTAATCATGTAATGTTGGGTAGATGGGCTGATATATTTCTTATTGCACCATTAAGCTGTAACACGCTTTCCAAAATGGCAGTGGGCTTGTGCGATAACCTGTTGCTTTCCGTTTATCTTTCGAGCACCTGCTCTGTGATGGTAGCGCCTGCAATGGATGAAGACATGTGGATACATCCAGCTACGCAAAAGAATATAGCTACGCTAAAATCTTACGGCAATATAGTGTTGCCAGTTGAAAAAGGAGAATTGGCGAGTGGTTTAACCGGACAAGGAAGAATGGCTGAGCCAGAAACAATACTGGAATATTTGCATAACTATTTTAACAATAAACGAGTATTGTCTGGTAAAAAGGTATTGATTAGCGCAGGGCCTACATATGAGCATATAGATCCTGTAAGATTTATTGGCAATCATTCGAGCGGCAAGATGGGCGTAGCCATTGCACGTGAATTTTTTAACAGAGGCGCTGATGTAACTTTAGTTTTAGGTCCAACTGAAATGTCATTCCATCTTGAGGGGTTGAACGTAATCAGAGTAAATACCGCGCTGGAAATGTATGATGCATGTATTTCACAATTTGATACATCAACCATTACGGTTATGGCTGCAGCTGTTGCAGATTATACACCTGTTTCAGTAGCACCTGAAAAAATAAAGAAGAATGAAAATACTTTACAGATAGAGCTTAAGAAAACGAATGATATTTTAAAAACACTGGGAGAAAGAAAAAAAGTAAACCAGGTGTTAGCTGGTTTTGCACTTGAAACGAATAACGAAAAAGAAAATGCACTACAGAAAATAAAGAAGAAAAATGCTGATATCATCGTTCTTAATTCGCTTCGCGATAAAGATGCGGGATTTGGAAAAGACACCAATAAAGTAACCATTTTTGATAAAGAAGGAAATGAAAAAAGCTTCGAAGTAAAATCAAAGGAAGATGTGGCCATTGACATTGTTGACTTCATAATCCAATACAATCATGCGTAAACTTTGTGTTTTATTAGCTATTTGCTTGTGCGTTCATTCAGCTTTTTGCCAGGAACTGAATGCTAAAGTAACCGTAATGTCTGGACAAATAAAAAGTACCGTAGATAAAAAGGTGTTTCAGACTTTGCAAACCGCACTTACTAATTTTCTGAACAACCATAAATGGACAAAAGATAATTATCAACAACAGGAAAAAATTGCTTGTAGTTTTCTGTTAAATCTTACCAAAGAAGTGGAGTCAAATGTGTATGGAGCCGCACTCACTATACAAGCGGCACGCCCTGTTTACAATAGTTCCTATATGTCACCTATTGTTAATTTCCAGGATAATGATGTAACCTTTAAGTATATAGAATTTCAGCAGATTGAATTTAATGAGAATAGTGTTTCTGGCACTGATCCCGCTGCTGCCAATTTAACCGCCGTTTTAGCATACTATGTTTATATGATTCTGGGATTTGATTATGATTCTTTTTCTCCCCGTGGTGGTGACCAATTTTTTAAAAAGGCTCAGAACATTGTAACCAATGCGCCTGATGGAAGAAGTATTTCCGGGTGGAAAGCTTTTGATGGACAAAGAAACAGGTATTGGCTTGCAGAGAATTTTAATAACAGCAAGTATACTTTGCTGCACGACGTATATTATACTTACTACAGACTAGGAATGGATAAATTATACGAAAGTGAAAATGACGCCCGCCCCCAAATGTTGAATGCGCTTAATTCACTAAATACTTTAAATGTAGATAATCCTAACCTTATGGGTTTACAATTTTTCTTTCTTGGCAAAAGTGATGAGTTGGCAAAAATATTTAAAAAATCGCCGCCACAGGAAAAGGTGCGTGCCTCCGATTTATTGCAGCGGCTTGATATATCGAATGCGGAACGATATAAACAAGAACTGAAATGAGAACAGCGATTTTCATATTATTTATCACAGTCTGCAGTTTTGTATCCTGTAGTAATGATAACTTACCTTCCACGGTAATACCCAAAGACGACATGGGCTCCATATTATTTGAACTGAATATGGCGGAAGAGTTTGTGAGTTCATATGTAACAAGAGATACCACAAAAAACAAAAATGTAGAAATAAATAAAGAGTATCAGAAAATATTTTTGATGCATGATGTAACAGAAAAACAGTTTAAAGAAAGTTATGATTTTTATAAAGCACATACAGATATATACAAAAACCTGATGGACTCGGTTAATGCAAGAGCACAACGTAGACGAACAGAGATATATCAAGCACATGGATCCTGATAACTGTATTTATAGCCCACTTTTGTTAACCACCTCACTTAATAAAGAGCCACATGTTTACCAGTAAGGATGATTTGAAACTTAGTTACGGAATAGATATGGAGATCGGAAAGTTTTTTGTAGACAGAAAAATACCCAGGGATAATCTTTATTGGAAAGATAGGTTTTTATATATCAATCCAATGCCAGGTTATCTTTTTATTCCGACATATGCTGACTTACAATTTCGCTTAGGACTTCCCAAAACGGAATTACTTAGTGAGGCGCATGCGCTTTTTATAGAGCAAATCATGCACAGTATTGCAAAACAGGAATTCAATAAAGTTTCCCTGGCTGAACACGTGGCAGAATGTATTAGCATCACAACTCCAGTTTGTAAAAATCACACATTACTGTCGCAGTTAAAGAAATATTATGAAGGCATGGTGATTCAGGATGGTGTTGCTTTTGGCACGTCTTTAAAAGCTTTGAACAGGGTAGATACATATATGTTTACGCTTTGCTTTTTTAATTTTGATGATGAAAAGAAAAAGCAATTGATTGATGCATGGCACGCATTAATGAGTTTTTATTTGATAATGGACGACCTCGACGATATTAAGGCAGATTTTGAAGATAAAGAGGATAATGCGATAATTGAAGCAGGACTATCAGACAAAGGTGCTGCAATAATAGAAGGATTTATGAAGCAGAGTTATACTGTGATGAACCAGGTTAATCCCGTATTTGCAAACCGAATGGATTATAGCTGGCAGTTGATTGATGTAAAACAAACCATTGATCAATATCTCAGTGAGGAGCGTAAGCTAATCAATTAAGTTATTACGCACTGCAAAAAATACCAGTCCAGCGGTATTTTTAACATTAAACCTGGCCATCAACCTGTCTTTTATCGCCTCTACAGTGCGTGGACTGATGTCCATTTTTTGCGCTATTTCGGTAGCGGTAAATTCCATGCATAACAAGCGCAACACTTCACGTTCTTTATCGCTGATTACAATTTCACTGGTTAAAGACGGAATAATTTTTGTGCGGGCATGAGATTTTTTTAGCAGCACTTTATTTACGAAATTATTCAGGTAATAGCCTTTGGCCACCACTTCAATAATAGCTTTCTTTATTTCAGAAGGATCAGCGCTTTTTAACAAATAGCCATTAGCGCCATTTTCCATAAGATGAGATACAAATCGTTCATCTTCGTACATAGTGAGTACGATTACATGTATTTTCGGAAAATCCTTACTGATTGCTTTAGTTGCTTCAATACCATCTTTTACAGGCATACGCAAATCCATCAGTACCACATCGGGTTCCGCTGCGGCTAACCCGGCAAGTAACTCTTCCCCGTTTTCTGCTTCCAACACAAATTTGATATTCGTATATTGACGTAAAGAAAGTATCACCCCTTTTCTGAAGATCTTATGATCGTCGGCAATGGCAACTTTAATAATGCTCATGGATATGATTTGGCTTTTTCGGAATCAGTTTAATGTATCAATTCATAGTCTTCAACGGGCACTTCTAATGTAACCTTAAAATATGTTTGTGATAAATCTCTTTCAAATTCAATTTTTGCCTGTAACACTTTTGCCCGGCTTTGAATGTTTTTAAGCCCAAGGCCAGCGGCGCTTTTGTTCAGCCTGTCAAAATCGGTTTGTGTTATGCCTCTCCCATCGTGGTGTAACCGTATAAAAAAACTCTCCTCACTATAGTTTTGCGTAACGTGAATAAAACTGGAGCCGCTATGCTTCAAAATATTGTTTACCAGCTCCTGAATAACGCGAAACACCAATAGTTCTTGTTCGGGTCTTAATCTTTGCCGGTAGTCATGAAACCGGCAACTCGCATTTACAACCCCCGACCCGCTTATTTTTTGAAACAGATCGTTCACAGCCGACTCCAGCCCAAAGTTTTTTAAAGTGGGTGGCATAAGACTATGCGAAATGTTACGGATTAACTGAATAGTATCGTCAATAATCTGCTTAGCATTATAAATACTCTGCAGTTGTGTATTAATATCCTGGTGTACAAGATTTTCATTGAGGTATAGCCTTGCCGTAGCCAGTAATGGGCCAGCATCGTCATGCAGATCTGCGGCTATGCGTTGGCGCTCTTCTTCCTGCCAACGTATGGATGCATTCAATAACAGCTTTTGTTGTTCTTCCTCCATCTCCTGTAGCTGCACCTGGTATCGGATAACTCTTCGTTGATGAAACACAATAAAAATAACCAGCCCTATGGCAAGTGCCAACATGCCCATCGTACCAAAAAATAGTGCGCTTGATACGGAGGGGTGGGATTGGAGTATTTTCAATAATATCATTCTTTATCTTCTAGGGTTTAGTCTTTAGTTTTTTATAAGATGGATAAGGTGATTTAAGTGGTTTATCTTTCTGAAACATTGCAAACGCAAAGATTAAATTTTTTATTATATAAAGTGTGTCATGTATCAAATCGTAGCTGCCAACAAAATCATCCTCTAACATATAATTTTTGGCGTAAATAAACGGGAAAAAAGTACCTGCCGAATATATAATGATTGCCACAACCACCCAAAAAATCGGTGAAGAAAACAGGTAAATAGAACTTGGGTCCTTCATTCGTTCAAAAAGATAATAAATGCTATATACCAAATAAATGAGTGAAGTAATGCCAGAAGGAATAGAATCAAAGGTAAATGCTTCGTCGAATGTTGTAGAAATAGAATAAATAAGAAAACCACCAACAAGAAAGGTAAGCGCGAAAATGATCTTTTTTAAAATAGTAGATTCAATTACATTATAAAACAAGATAGAAAGTGCGGCAAATTCTACTATTGTACTAATACTGATAACTACGGATAATGATTTCTTATCTGTACATTGGAAAAAAGAAAAAAAAATTGCAGAAAATAAAATAGATAACTAAAAAAAAAAATTACCCTTAATCCTATATTTTTTTTTCGATTTTTGAAAAAAATATATAAAGGATTAAGGGCAGTAAATCAGATAAATAAGCGATATTTCGTAGAATAGTACCTATAACTTGGATGTTTTACCAAATATAACTACTAAAACCCGGAAATTAAAAACTCCATGACCATCCTGCTTTGGGCGAAAATTTATTGGCGACAATGCCATTCTGTTTTGTCAAGTCTCCATTATCATTAACTGCTGTATACTCTAAAATTGCCTTTCCTGTGGTGTCTACTCCAATAAATACGTATGTTTGAGCGCCTTTATCATTTAGTGCTTTATACATGTTGATCCCTACGCATTCCGGTTGATTCAATATTTTTTCCAGAATGTTTTTGCCAACAAAATGGCAACTGTTTTCGCCCTTAAGATCATAATAGTCTTTGATCATCTTAGCGCCTTTTTCAAAACCGATGTGTTCACCTACATTAATTTGAGATACTGCTTCGTTGTGTAGAAGTGTTTCATTTTTTGTCATGGTTGTAAATTTTGTGGTTTGAGAAAATTAAGGATTGATATATATCAAAAGTGAGGAAGTTGATATTTAAAACCCAACAGCAAAAGCCGGAGCATAAGTAACAGTTTTTCGGAAAACCCTTGATGGACGGATTAATCGGGATAAAATGAAATATGCCATATTTACAAAAATCAAGTATAACTACTTTTGTAAAATTAGTATTTTTACGATATTTTATGGGTAAATATTCCTGTTGCTGTCAAAATAAACAGGACTGTTTAGAGCAAAGAGGCTAAAAACACATCACTACTGCCGATAAAATAAGCGTATTACATGCAGGTTGCGGCAAATAAAATTGCAGACAGGTATAATCTGAGGAAGATAAGAAAAAGATAATGGATATAAAAACGGGCCTTTTATCTAATGCGGTAAAAATGAAAGTTGATTGACATTGGATTTTGCTTGTTGGATTTTCATAAATATTGGAAATAAATTATTGGACGGTTTCAGGACATCGGATTTAACTTGAGGTTGCTGAATCCCCGCCAATCAACTTCATTACAAATTTAGCCTGATAGAGATTGCGCTACAAGCGCAAATTTGCCCGTTTTGCCGCTTTCGGTAAATACCGGAGGTGTGTTAATTATCCGTGTTGATGAACGCTTTTACCTCTGGTTCAGGCTGGTATTTTATCCAAGTATAAATACTATAGTATAATTCATGTGATTTACGAAGTTTGTAAGTAATTAATTTAAGAATCAACCGTTAATAAAAACCCGTTGTTAATTTAATATCCATGGTTACAACCAATAACTACCAAATTAAAGTATCCATAGCTGATGATCACAAAATATTCAGAGATGGTATAAAGATGGCTATGGGGGGTAAGGAGTACCTGAAGATAATATGGGAAGCTGAAAATGGGAAAGACCTGATGCACAAAATGAAAATCAAGCTTCCTGATATTTTGTTAATGGATATAAGAATGCCCGAAATGGACGGGGTAAACGCCATCTCACTTATACGAAAAGAATACGAAGAGGTTAAGATTATTGTGCTTACCATGTATGATGACCAGGAAATGATTTCGCGGATGATGGAAATGGGAGCAAACGCCTATCTTACCAAAACTACCGATCCCGAAGAGATTTACAATGCCATTTTAACCTGCATGAATGATGATTTTTATTTTAATGACCTCGTAAATAAAGCAGTGTTATTAAAATTGCAACACAAAAAGCAGGTAAAACAATACTACCCCAACCCGGTAAAATTCAACGAAAAGGAACTTAAAATCCTAAAACTCATTGCAGAAGACAAAACCACCGAAGAAATATCAAAAGAAGTGTACTTAAGTCCCAGGACAATTGAAACGGTACGACAGAATATGAAGATGAAGGTGGGGGCTAAAACGATTGCCGGCCTGGTTATGTATGGTATGCGCAACAGGTTAATTGATTAGTTTTTAATTTTTTGCAGCAGAATATTTTTTTAAGTTAATTTTAGAATCAGAATAATCGGGTAGTTTTACCATAGTAATTACACATTGTTCTTTTAAATTGTAGTGTAATATTTCGAGTTCAACCTTTTGAAGAAAGAAAAGAGATATCAATGAAAATCCAGGACACAGGCAACCTAATCAAAGTAATTATTGCAGACGATCATGTTTTATTCAGAGCAGGTGTAAAAACTGCGTTGGGTCTAAAAAAAGACATTCGTTTAATAGGGGAGGCAGACAATGGGCAGCAATTATTACATCTGCTTAAACATCTTCAACCGGATGTTATTCTTTTAGACATCCAGATGCCCATAATGGATGGCATAACTACATTACCGGAAATAAAAAAGCTATACCCGCAAATACGAATCATTATGCTTACCATGCATAATGATCATTCCATGATCTCCAAATTAATGGAACTGGGTGCCAATGCCTATCTTACTAAAAATTCTGATTCTGAAGTAATATACGAGGCTATAAAAACCTGTTATGCCAGCGAATACTATTTTAACGACCTTACCAATAAGGCATTGCTGGACGGATTACGTACCAAAAGAAATAATGATACCTATATTAATGCCGAAGTAAAACTCAGCGATAAAGAGAAACATATATTGAAATTAATGTGCGAAGAAAAAAGTACAAAAGAAATTGCTGATATGGTTGATTTAAGCCCACGTACAGTAGAGGCGATAAGAGACAAACTTAAGTCAAAAACAGGCGTTAAATCAATGGCTGGGTTGGTAATGTATGCTGTAAAGTCAGGTATCATTGAGAATAAGTAATTTTACTCTTTCTTTAAACCTGTCTATAATATTTGCGATATGCCTGGTGGTTATTTTGTGCATAATGGTCAGCTTTTCCGCGAAGGCAAAGCCGTAATCTCCCCCGATAACAGGTCTTTCAGATATGGTGATGGTTTGTTTGAAACCATTCGTGTTATTAATAATGATATAAAACTGAAAGATTTTCATTTTGAGCGTTTGCTCAATGGAATGAAGCTGCTGCAATTTGATATTCCCGATTTTTTTACACCCGCTCATCTTGAAGCAGACATTCTAGCGTTATGCAAAAAAAACAGGATTGAAGGTGGAGCTGTTGTAAGGTTAGTAATTTTTAGAAGTGATGGAGGTTTATATGATCTCGAAAATATGCGCCCTAACTATATTATTCAGGGACTGCCTTTTGCAAAATTTCCGCAATTAAAAGAAAC
>JBGALP010000176.1:9734-10506 GCA_044223805.1 Agriterribacter sp. | reverse complement strand
AGGTTTGTACGGCTTGGTTAAGAAAACCTTTCCACATGCGAATGAAAAAGAAAATGCACTACTGATGGAATTGATCCTGCATGGGTTATCTACGTACTCGTTGATCAGCAAAAAAGTATTAGACGGCAAAATAGAATTTAAAGACCTCATGGGCTCGATGCTGAATATGGGCAAAACATCTTCTATTGAAGATGAAGAAGGATTTGATCAGGAAGGATATTAAGACAATAAAATTTCTATCTTCACAACATGCCTCCTGTTTTTAATACAGTCGGGTTGCACGGTACTGCTATTTGATTATACTTTATAAATCAAGTATGTCATATGAAATAACATAAGAAATAAAGCGTTGACAGTTACGTTAACAATCGAATTCACATCAATAACGACTATTCTATTTTTTATCAAATCAAAGTTTATGAAAAAAACACTACTTGCTGTATCTGTAATCATTATGTCAATTGCCTGTCAACAAAAAGCAAAAAAAAGTTCTACCGACGTTGATAAAGAAATAAAAGAGATTGTAAATAAAACTCCGGGGATTAATGCAGGATCAGATACATATACCATTGAGGCACCTGATGGATGGGGGAAAGTAGATACTAATTTTAGCGGCATGAGAACTACTATATTAAGATCAAAACAAGAAGGCTCTAATGATAACTTTATTGAGAATATTACAGTAGTAACTCAGAAAGTAAACGATTTTGACGCAGAAAAATATTTTAATGCTAACGTTGCCGAAATGAAAGCTCAAATGCCCGGTTTTGAA
>JBGALP010000176.1:0-9709 GCA_044223805.1 Agriterribacter sp. | reverse complement strand
AAACGATATCGGTTATGTTATAACCTGCAGTGCAGCTAAGGGAAAACTAAACCAATGGAAACCTGCCTTTGAAGGGATAGTGAACACATTCGTAATTCATTGATTGCAAATTTCTTTTTATTATTGCTTTATGCTGCCTGAGGCACCTTCGCCTCAGGTTTTTTTGTTATTGTCTTTCTATTAGAAATTTAACAGCAACGCTATTTCGATAAATAGTATGAATTACCTTTTTTAGACTGATTGATTGTTAAGTTCATCGTAATGGTTTCTGGTTTCATTACAGCAGTATAAAAAGTATCCGGAAAAGTTTTATTTGATGTGGCTGCTCCATATACAATATCTAAATGCCCATTTTGCGATTTCCATTTGAAACTTTCATTCGATGAATAATCATTTCCAACATAACCTGTACCATCGCTTTTAAATACAACTTTTGGGCAAATATTGTATTGAGTCATTATTCCGTTTGCTAATGTAGTACACATTGTCCATGAGCCTACTATAACCGGGTTGTCATAAATATCAGTTCTTCTTAAAGATGCAGAAGGGATATCAACGTGTAGAGAAGTACGTTGTTTACAACTTGCCAGCAGTAGAATGAGGAACACAATTGAGAATGCTTTCATAGCGCTTTTGTATATAGTTACCTTCAGGCGATTATTCTTCGCTGCGTGAGGCGTCTTCGCCTCACGCTTCTTTGTTGTCGCCTCCGGGCGACTTTGCATAAAGCCATATAATACCATCAATATCGGTATCTGCGGCTACACAATATTCACTTCTCTTTCAAGTGTTACTCCAAATTTTTGGTGAACGCTCTGTAGTATATCTTCACTCAAGGCATATATTTCTTTTCCACCCGCATTACCATAGTTCACCAACACCAATGCCTGTTTTACATGACAGCCCGCATCTCCTCTCCGGTAACCTTTCCAGCTTATGCCTGGCTGTGGCCCAGCCTGTTCAATCAACCATCCGGCAGCCAGCTTTACAGTACCATCCGGATTATCGTACCCTACTATACCATTGAACTTTTCTTTTAACTGCAAAAATTGTGCTTCAGGCACAGAAGGATTTTTAAAGAAACTTCCTGCATTACCAATTACAGCAGGATCGGGTAGTTTAGATGAACGGATATTAATAACAGCCTGTGAAATGGCCTGTATACTTAATTCGGCAACATGCATAACTTCAAGTTCCTGTTGAATAGCGCCATACTCCGTATGAAATACCGGTTGTTTGCGCAATCTGAAACTTACATCAAGAATAACAAATTCTCCTTTGTATTTTCTTTTAAATACACTTTCCCTGTAACCAAATTCACAATCACCCGGCGTAAAAGTATGTATGGTTTTATCATGAATATGAAAAGCAGTGAGACTGTTGAATACATCTTTTATTTCCACACCATAAGCGCCAATGTTCTGCATTGGCGAAGCGCCTACATTGCCTGGTATAAGCGACAGGTTTTCCAATCCGGCCCAACCGCGTTGAATACAATATTGTACGAACCGGTGCCAGTTTTCTCCTGCGCCTGCATGCACATATACGTAAGTGTTATCTTCACCCACTTCTTCTATCCCTTTTATTTCATTCTTTAGTACCAATCCATTCACATCACGCGTAAATAATATGTTACTGCCACCTCCTAAAATAAAAAGTGAAGAAGCCTTTTCTGCATCTACTAATTCCTGTAACGCATCAATATTTGAAAAAGCAGAAAACTTTTCAGCATATACATCAATGCCAAAAGTGTTATATTGTCTGAGCGAAATATTTTCCTTAATCTGCATGTTACCTATCTTCACTGCAAAATAAGTAAAAACATGAAAGCAAACAGCAGTACTTCCGGAAACACCGGGCTCACCGGTAGTCAACTCTCGAACTGTTATTAAATAATGAACAATATAGTCGTGTAATGGTGATAGCAAGCAACCTATTAACATTACACACCATACATTAGACAAACACATTTACAAGACATTAATCATAAACAAATAATTATAACCAATGGAAGGGAAAATAAGGTGGGGAATATTGGGATGCGGGAAAATAGCAAGGAAGTTCGCTTCAGATCTGTCGCTTATTGAAGATGCGGAGTTGTATGCTGTAGCATCACGGGATGAAATAAATGCGGCAAATTTTGCGAAGGAATTTAAAGCAACAAAAAGTTTTAATAATTACGAAGCCTTAGCAAAACATCCGGCTGTTGATATTATATATGTGGCAACACCACATGGCTTGCACTATGAACATGTAATGTTTTGTTTGCAATACAATAAGGCAGTATTATGCGAGAAAGCCTTCGCACTCAATCTGAAGCAGGCAAAAGAAATGATACAAGTGGCAAGAGATAAGCGCGTATTTTTAATGGAAGCATTGTGGACAAAATTTATTCCGTCTTACAGCAAAATGATGGAGATAATTCAAAAAGGAACGTTGGGAGATATACAAAATGTGTTAATCAATTTTGGATTTGTTCCTCAACCACCTGTGGCAGCTCGTCTATTTGACCCCGCGCTTGGCGGAGGCACACTATTAGACATCGGCATATACAATGTTTTCTTTGCCTTATCCGCACTTGGAAAACCCGATCATATTGAAGCCAGTATGACACCAGCTTCCACTGGTGTAGATGAGCAATGCGCCATCTTATGGAAATATAATAGTGGCGCTATGGCACAATTGTTTTCTTCTTACACATCGCATCTTGCTGCTGAGGCAGACATCAGTGGCACAAAGGGAAGAATAAGGATGACACACCGTTTTTACGCACCGGATACTACCGTGGAATTTTATGCGGGAAGAGCGGATAGCAAGCAAATTATGCCTGTTGAAAAAGTAAAGGGATTTGGATATCATTATGAAGCAAGACATGCCGGCGAATGTTTGAGACAGGGAAAAACTGAAAGTGATATTATGACCCATGCCGACACTTTATTACTCATGGAAATGCTGGATGCCATAAGAGCAAAGGCGGGAATTATATATCCCTGCGACCAACGATGAAATCTTCAAACAATACGTTAATAAACAGCATAATCTCCATTTGTACAATGAAGCAGGTTATCTTAGCCTAAAGCATTCATGCTGCGTAATCTGAATTATTGTTATGTTATTTGTAAAAACATTCACTGGTGTACTTACATCAATATTCCTGATTGTATCGTCTTTTACAACAATCATCCATGGAACAGATTGTAATACCAGCAATAGTATAACATCCTCTTCTTTTAATGCTGCATTTGAAGAATTATATGCTATAAAAGGAGATGTAACCAGTAAGCTTCAATATTTGCTGGATAACCCATCTGTTACAAAAATTGTTTTTAAGCAAAAGCAAAAAGCCCGGTTAATAGTTAACGGTAATATTATTATACCTGAAAACAAAGTATTAGCATTTGATGGAAGTGTAATATTGAGTGGCACAGGCACTTTAGCAGGTGGCGTTATTACTGCTCCTATGAATGTACACATCTTTGATACTTCTATTTCCTTACACAACATTAAAGTAAAAGGCAATTTCTTTTCCGCTTGCTGGTATGGGGTAATAGCCGATGAAAAAACGTTTAATGATGCTGCACTCAGAAAATCTTTTCTTTCCGCACCCGCCGGAATCGCCGTATTAATACCCAGCGGAGAATTATTAATAAGGGAAACGCTGGATATTACGCATTCATTAACAGGCGACACCTTAAGCACGATTAAACTCGATCCAGATTTACAGGTACCCGGAACCGTTATGATCCGTATTAAGGCGGGTGACATCAGTATAAAGGATGTTAATTTTGATGGCAGCAACAAGGCGCTCTGGATAATGGAGGTTACCAATAACCAACCCAATGTAGAAATAGCCAACTGCACTATCTCAGGGGCTGAACAAATACCAGATACAAAAACATATGCGGTGGGCATTCGCTTTAGAGAAGGAATGGATGGATTGCATATACACGATTGCCGTTTTAATAATATAAATGCCAGTATTACCGGAGCGGCAAGAGGTATTATCGGTAGCGGGAAAATCAGTCCCAGAAATGTTATTATTGAGCATAACACATTTGATGGTATAACAAATATTGGCGCAAAAAACTGGGATGCCGACCAGATTGTTATACAGGATTACAAAGACACTTCGGATATGATTATTCGTTATAACCGGCATTACAATATTTCCAAAAGAGGAGAAAAACTGCAGTGTGCCGGGTTAACAAGTTACAAAAATGAATTCTGGAGTAGCCGCTACAAAACAGAAAACAAAAGATCATACAGCGCCATCTCAGCATATAACAATAATATATCCATAACCGAAAACATAATACATGAGGGTGTATTTGAAAATGGCATTGAGGTGGGTGTAATCACCGGCACATCGTTCAATAATATCAGTATACAAAAAAACAAGTTATTATTATCCGCTTCTACTTTAGGCAATAATGATGGCATACGTATATTCGGCAAACAAATTACCCACTTAAACATCAGCGATAACTATATTGAGAACGTAAGAAAAGGCATTTGGCTCGATTGCGGAAGCACAGGTTCTATTATCGAAAATAACGAGGTGAAGAACAGCCTGGATAATGCTTATTGCGTAAACGGCGGTTCTAATTCGTGGCCTGACACATGGAACAATGATATCAGCATTATCAACAATAAAGCCACCGACATAAAAGCTTATAATGCTTTTGATCTGTCAAAAATATCCGGAGGTAATATTTCAGGTAATAGTGCCGAAAATTCGCAAAGTGCCATGAATACAAAAACACTCGATAGTTTGACTGGCAAAATTATTATGCTTGATAACAAAGGGCAGGGAAGTATTAATGCCGGTTCTTCAAAAGAACGCCCTCTTATTAAAAATCCGGCTGCCTGCATTGGCTTACAATACTACAATACCGACAGTAGAAAAAAAGAAATATGGAATGGTAAAACCTGGTCTACTGAAGAATAAATCAGTTGTCAATTATTTAATACCCACGATGGTCTGTTAACTCTTTGCGTAAGAAACTTCAGCCGAAAACTTTGGATCTTTGTCGTTTATTTTTAATTCAGCCGCGCCAGCATTACTGATCCTGATCAATAACCCTTCATTTTCTTTACCCGGTGGAAGTTCACCCAAAATTTTAGCGAAGATAATCTTACTGTTCATTGGGTTGGTAATACGCACTATCGTTCCGGGAGCAATGTTATTCATCAAGGCATAATATTTTGTATCCTGCCATCCACTGGTGCTTTTAAATATAGAAGCTGAACCGGTTTCACTTCTGAAAGCTTCGCTGGCTGTGGTTTGTTGTTTATACAAAGTTTTAAAAAATCCAGATCCTCCATCACCGCCCAATGCAACCGTATTGGCAGGAATATTTTGTTGAGGGTCTGTTTTTTTAACAGGAGTTTGTTGTGTATTAGTAACTTCAGTACCTGTATGCTGCGCAGGATTATTACCTGCAACCGGAGGCGAAGCAGTAATGGGATCACCAATTTTTTTAATGCCATTTATAGCAAGAGGTGATTGCGCCTTTTTTACTCTTAAAAAACCAACCACTAATACCTGTCCGTTGCTGATACTTTCCGAACTGAGGTTGTTCCATTTTTTTAGATCGGTGGCAGATACCTTGTCAAAATTTTGACCTATGCGAAATAAACCTTCTTTTTCAGCCACAACATGATATAATGGAACAAATGTTTCGTCTGCCGCAGCTACACCTTGCTGCGCGAAATTTGTTTTTACTAAAGGCACTTTTATAGTCTGCCCAATTTCAAGCCCGCTGGCTATGGTTAAGCCATTTAATGGCGCTATTTCTTTAGGACTGACATTGTATAAGCGACCAATGCTGTATAAATTTTCCTTTGCTTCAACAGTATGATTAAGATAAAATTTTCCGCCTTCTGATTGAATAGTGAGATCAGAGGATTGGGCGGCAAGCCTGGTAGCAATAACAAATAAGAATAATATAAAAGACAGCTTCTTCATTAGATATTATTTGTTTTCAGCACTTACGAAAATAAGCAAAAAATACGGATAACACATATAACGTGAAATTCAGGCTTTTAATATGCGAAATGACGCTGGGTAATAATTGTTTACCCTGTTGGGAAGCGCCTTTATCCACCCTAGTACAACATCATTATAACAAACCAAACACCATCCTTTTTTGCTTCCGGGAAGTTGTATATCGCTTTTGCGGAGATATTGAATTGCTGTTCCTCTATCCACTGAAACATGAGGAATACCAGGTAACAACATACCACTCATAGATAAATCATGAACAGGGATCAGCTCATTCCTGATAACTTTTCCTACATGTATCCCCGCTTTTTTTACATATAACACTGAAAAAAGAACGGCAATATCATTCTCCCAGGCCTTTTTTATCACGCTTATCCCGTCATCTTCATATATATAATTTAAGTGTTCCGTATTATCAAGCATGCCTGCCACTACTGACTTTTCTGATACCGATACAGCAGCCATCTTTTTTGGTGAAGGCAGCATTTCAGGCTCCGGAGACTTTTTCCTTACACAGGCAATAAAAAAGCCTTCCCCTTTTATTTTATCGGGATAAAAACGATAGCCCCACAAACTTTTTTTTTCACTTTGCACTTCCACAATACCTGGGTGTTTTTCAGTGTTTATCTGCACAGACTCGACCTCTTTTTTTTCACCTACCCATTCTAATATATCTTCATCTTCTTCTTTTGAATAGGAGCAGGTGCAGTACACTAATATGCCATCTTCTTTTAATGCAGTCCATACATCTTCTAATATTCTTTTTTGCCGCTTGCTGCAATGATCTACATTTTGCAAAGACCATTCTGCAATAGCTTCCGGATCTTTACGAAACATGCCACTACCACTGCACGGCGCGTCAACCACTATCATGTCAAAATATCCTTGCAGTCTTTTAAAATGTTCCGCATCATTACTGGTTACTACTATATTATCGTTTCCCCATTTTATTGCATTCTCTGTTAAGATACCAGATCTTGTTTTAATAACTTCATTAGCTACAATTAATCCCTCTGGAAATAATGTAGAAAGATGTGTTGATTTTCCGCCGGGTGCGGCACAAAGATCCAGCACACGGTAAGGCATAACCGAATGATCCGGTAATGCGGTTCGCACAACTTCTTCCAAAAACATAGAGGATGCTTCCTGTACATAATAGCAGCCTGCATGAAAGAGGGGATCAAATGTAAACGATGGTCTTTCTGAAAGATAATAACCGGTATTGCACCATTCAACAGGAGATGCTGACGGCAAATATTGTAACACATCCATCGGCTGAATATCAATATACTCCTTTGGTGTAATTTTTTTCTTATATGGATTAAGACGGATAGATGTAACCTGTTCTCCTGAAGCATGCACGGCTTCAAAGGCTTCAGGGTTAAATCCTTTTATATGTTTTAGTGAGTTTGATAATGCTGTGGGGATGGACAAGAGAAATCAATTTTTTATTAACGAATATCTATAATGCCTTTATTTCAGCAATCAGATCCTGTAATACCTTTTTGGCGTCGCCAAACAGCATAGAAGTTTTAGGCTGAAAGAAAAGATCATTTTCTATACCGGCGTAACCGGGTTTCATGCTGCGTTTATTTACAATAATGGTTTTGGCTAATTCCACATTTAACACTGGCATACCATATATAGGAGAAGCAGGATCTGTTTTAGCGGCAGGATTTACGACATCATTCGCGCCTAATACCAATACCACATCCGTGTTGTGAAACTCCTCATTAGCCTGTTCCATTTCCAGCAACTGATCATAGCTTACATCCGCTTCTGCAAGTAATACATTCATATGCCCGGGCATACGACCAGCCACCGGATGTATGGCATATTTTACATCTACTCCTTTTTCGGTTAACATTTTTTCAAGGTCGTGACAAGCATGCTGTGCCTGCGCTACCGCCAATCCATACCCCGGAACAATAAATACTTTATTAGCATAATTCATTACCACCGCGGCATCGCTCAAAGAAATCTCTTTGTATGTTCCTTGTTCTTTATTACCTGACCCGCCGGCTACACTGCCTCCACCAAATGAACCGATCAACACGTTAAACAGAGAACGGTTCATCGCTTTACACATCAATATAGTGAGCAGCGTACCCGCGGCTCCAACCAATATACCGCCGGTAAGCATCGCTTTATTATCATACAAAAAACCACCGCATGCGGCGGCAACACCTGTAAAAGAATTAAGCAATGAAATAACAACAGGCATATCGGCACCACCAATAGGAAATACAAAGAACAATCCGTAAAGAACAGATAGCGCCAGTATACCATAAAAGAAATAAAAAAAAGAACCGGAGTAAGAAAAGACCGGTTGCCCTGAACCGATAGGAATATCAGGATTTGGAAATGGAGAATGACTGAATGCATAAACTAACCATGTACTTAATCCAACTATAACCAACAATAAAACAATATTAAAAATGTGCTGACCCTTAAATGAAAAATCTTTTACTCTTCCATTCAATTTCCCCCATGCAATCAAACTACCGGTAAATGACACCGTTCCAATGATTAATCCAACTATGATAATTAACAATTCTCCTGTCGGGATTTTTAAGTCTAACTCCGTAGGTCCGAGAGTACTTAATGGAGGGAAGAGCGTACTATTTCCACCAAGCGGAGATACATGCATCAAATGATTAAACTCCACTATACTGATTAACGCTGCACATGCGCCACCCATCCCATTAAATAAACTTACCATTTCCGGCATGGCAGTCATCTTTACTTTTTTTGCTGCCATTACACCTATTATTCCGCCAATCAATATACCGCCGAAGATCCATCCATAATTATGCAGTGCGTTTCCATCTTCATCTTTATATAAAAATATAGTACCTGCGACAGCAAGCGCCATACCTGCAGCCGCAATAAGGTTTCCCTTTCGCGCAGAAGCGGGATGCGACAGCATTTTTAAACCCAGTATAAAACTAACGGAGGCAATGATATAGCAGATGGTTAATATACTGTTTGGCATAGCATTATTGTAAAAACTTAAAATTCCTATAAATAAGGCGAATTTCAAACTTTACCTCTGTTATAATTATTTATCTTTGCCTCCATCACCACGGTCGCTGCCATTATTTTTAATGAAACCGAGCGACGCAATGAATCTTACGCTTTCTTTTCCTACACAACGGTATTACAGAATTGGAGTTAGTACTTTTTATTTTATACAAGGTATTACTTTCGCTACTTGGGCGAGTCGTATACCAGACATTAAAGATGCTTTACATTTAAGCGATGGCGCATTAGGTTTTGTATTATTTGCATTACCGGTGGGACAGCTTACAGCAATGGCGCTCTCTGGCTTTTTAGTTACTCATTTTGGGAGCAAGAAGATATTATCCATTGCGGCTTGTTTATATCCTGCAATGCTGTTGATTTTAGGCAGTGTTACTTCTATGTGGCAACTGGCGTTTGCCTTGTTTTTGTTTGGCGTTTGTGGTAATCTATCTAATATATCACTTAACACCCAGGGCATTGGTGTAGAAAGGCTATACAGAAGGAGCATCATGGCATCATTTCATGGAGTGTGGAGCATGGCTGGTTTTATGGGAGGCCTGATCAGCACTTATATGATTGCCGACCGCATTCCGGTGTTCACTCATTTTTGCATTGTATACGGATTGGGATTTTTGCTGATGCTGTTTGCAAGAAGATTGATGTTGCCACGCGATGCGCATT
>JBGALP010000175.1:0-11905 GCA_044223805.1 Agriterribacter sp. | reverse complement strand
TCTGGCAAACTCCGCTTTAATTTTGGTGATTCCAGTAACACTGTCGGATCAGCGTTGGTAATGTTTTCAATGCGGCAATATTTGTAAAAGGCTTTCAGCCCGGATATGATTCTTGCCTGGGAGGTTGCAGTCATATTCAACTCCGCTATCCATCTTATAAATTGCTGCAGATCCTTTAGCTCAATTTCTGCCGGCGTTTTCAGAGAATGATTTATCTGCATGAACTGTGTCAGTTTTTCGATGTCGTGTAAATAAGCCTCAATAGAATTTGAGCTAAGCGATTTCTCCAGTTGCAGGTATGCACTAAATCCATTTTTATACGATTCCCACATATTTACATCAAGTTAATCACAACGTAAAAAGCATCGGCAAAGGTTGTGTGCTCAAACAGATTAAATGTTTATTTTCGGCTTTCAATATTAAAACAATTTATGCAACCCATAAACCTGAAATCCTTTAAGCAAAAAGTAAGTTTGAATAAAAAAGGATTCAGAACTTTTCTTACCAAGATTGAAAAAAAAACACCGAAAATACTGGATGAGTTAGTAGCCATAGCCGATAAGGAAGTTTGGAAGGAAACGGATTGCCTTAGTTGTGCCAATTGTTGCAAAACAATGAGCCCCACCTTTAATGCGAAAGATATAAAGCGCATAGCCACACATTTTAGAATGACGCCAAACGCCTTTAAAGAAAAGTGGCTGTATTTTGATAAGAAGGATAGTGACTGGATGAATAAAAAGCAACCCTGCCAGTTTTTAGATCTGAATACTAATATGTGCAGTATATACGAAATCCGCCCTGATGATTGCGCGGGGTTCCCACATCTCACCAAAAAAAGAATGGTGGATTATATGCATGTACATAAACAAAACATAGCTTATTGCCCCGCAACTTATAAAATGGTAGAGAAGATGAAAGTACTGGTAACTACAGATATACGTCTTCAATAAAAAAATACTCCGGTTCCTTACCTGCAATAAGCATCAGCGATAGTACATCAAACTGCACTCTTTTCCATTGAGGAAACTGGTATAAGAAAACATCAGCAGCATCAATAAGGTGTTGCAGTTTCTTCACCGTAACACTTTCTTCAGGATAACCAAATTTGAGAGAACGCCTGGTTTTTACTTCAACAAAATGCAACACTTCGTTTACGCTGGCTATTAAATCAATTTCATAGTGAGAATGACGCCAGTTAGTATGATGAATAGTAAATCCTTTATTACGGAGATAATCAGCCGCTAATAATTCTCCCTCTTTTCCGGTGTTATTGTGTTTTGCCAAAATACAGGTTAGAATAAAAGATCAGTCGAAAAAAAACCTAAACAGTTTTAGGCTTAAGCAGGTATTGACGAAGTAAATAATAACCTCCAAAAAGTACCATAGAAAAGAACAAAGTGCCCCAAAGCGAATTCTTGTAAAAAGGAATACCATCTGCCATACACATCATCAAACCTTCAAATGTTTTGGGGCGTTGATAGCCGCCTGTACCGCTGAACCACACTAAAAAGTTTGATAAAAAGAAATACACAGTAGGAGCAGTTATTGATGCAAGAACCACGCTGGCTAGATTTATTTTCTTAATCAAAAAACCAACAGCGGTAAGTAATGTGAATAAAATATAATTGGTGATTTGTCCTTCGTAAAAGCCGGGCATAATAGAAAGCTTAGAAACATAAAGTATTTGATAAATAGCATCAGACAGGAACATAGAAACGAGTGGTAATGCAAAAGCTGATTTTTTATCCTTTATAACTGCACCGGCAAAAAGCGCCATAGCAATTTGTGGAGCAAATCCAAAAGGTCTACCGGGGATTACACGGTATAAGGCTGCAACAACGATGAGGGCAATAAGCGTAAAAATCAGGTTTTTGCTCAATTTCATATTTAGTGCTATTTATAACCAGACAAAAATAATGTAAAATACTATTTGAGGCATCATTTGCTTTTGGCAGTTTGCCGCTAACTTTGTGGATAAATGCAGACAATCAACAAAAAAACATTGGTTTTGGGTGCGTCTTCCAATCCATCCAGGTATAGCTATCTTGCGCTTAACCGTTTAGTGAATGCAGGACATACGGTTGAAGCCATTGGAAAAAAGGAAGAAACTGTTGCAGGAGTACACATTCAAAAAGAAACACAACCCCTTGCTGATATTGATACGGTAACCTTGTATCTAAACCCTCTGAATCAAAAGCCATACTACGATTATATTCTTTCGCTACATCCCAAAAGAATTATTTTTAACCCAGGTGCAGAAAATACCGAACTGGAAGAACTTGCTCAGCAACATAACATTGCTACCATGGAAGCCTGTACACTGGTATTGCTTGCAACAGGACAGTATTAGGTGAGCAGCTTTCAGTCTTCAGCCATCAGCTTTAATCTCTCCGTAATAAGATTTTTTATCATTGTGTCCCTTCGTTCATACGGCACCTTTTCCTACACCCTATGACTTCTACCCTACACCTTCCATAACAAAACAATAATATCTCTCCGCGATGCACCGATTAAAAAAATAACGTAAATTCGGAAAACCTCATCACATATGTTATGGAGAAAATTTAATGGAGAACGATTTCAGTTACCCATCAAGGAAGAAGTAAAACTCGCTATCATCAGGGAAAGAAACAATGGCTTTAAGCTTAAAGTTTGTATTGGTACAGATTCCCAGGTTAAAGGACCAGAAACTGAATTTGCAACAGTAATTGTTTTTCTTAGAGAAGGACACGGCGGCTTTATGTTTATTCACAACGAAAAAACAAAAAAGCAGTATTCTATTAAGGAAAGAATGCTGGTTGAAGTAGCCAAGAGTATTGAGATAGCCTATGAGCTTTGCGATTTGTTTACCCAGTATGATGTTGACATGGAAGTGCATGCCGACATTAACACCAACCCTCATTTTAAAAGCAATGAAGCATTGCGTGAAGCTATGGGTTATATATTGGGAATGGGCTTTGCGTTTAAAGCTAAACCAGAAGCTTTTGCCAGTAGCAGTTGCGCTAATAAAATAGTGAACTGATCATCTTCTGCTGTTGTGCATAAAAGTGGTATCAACATACCGCTATGGGAATTATCTCCCCTATACTATCTCTCCTCCTGTTTTAAATTCTTCGTTCCACCCTTCTATTGCGTTTAATATTTTGTCTCTGCCCATTTTTTTTATGGCACTGGTTACCACATGCGCCGGTAAAAATTCCCAGGTCTTTTTCATTTCGTTTAAAAAAAACTTTATGTTCTTACTTACTTCCTGCTGTGTAGTTTTATCTGCCTTGGTAAATACAATCATGAAGGGGACTCCCCATTTGCCTAATGAATTCACAAAATCAAGGTCAGGTTTTTGTGGTGTATGTCTGCTATCTATAAGCACAAACACATTTACTATACTTTCTCTTTTGCGCAGGTAATCTTCAATCATTTTAGTCCATTGCTTCCGTTGTTGCTGCGATACTTTGGCAAAGCCATATCCAGGCAAATCAACTAAATACCAAAATGCGGGCGGTTTGTGACCAGATGCGCTTTCAACAGAAAAATGATTGATCAACTGCGTTTTTCCGGGAGTAGACGAAGTTTTAGCGAGCTTTTGATTATTGCACACCATATTTATCAGCGATGATTTACCTACATTGCTGCGACCGATAAATACATATTCCGGGCGATCGGGCTTTGGACATTTGGTATAATCAGGACTGCTTACAAGATATGTGGCCGAAGTAATAACCATGGCTGCAAGATACAATGAGATAGCAAACAATAAGCGCTGAAAGAATATATGTAACTATCTACCGTCTTCGCCTGATGCGGATAGTTGAGTTTTGAATAAGGCTGCTGGATAAAAATACCTCGTAACGGTTAACGCCATCGGTTATTACCATTAACGCGGTATTAGGAGCAATGGTTCCCAGGTTTTCAGCAAACATGCTGATTTCGTTATAAGGTTTTGTAGAATCAAGAACAGTATAAAAAATAATCCCCCGCTCCGTTAACGATTGATGCGTGGCAACAGGTTGCTTATTAAAGAAAACAGAAATGCTATCGCCATCTACAATCCCATTATCGTAAAAAGTAAGCCTCAGAGAATCTGAATCTACCAGCAATTCCTGGGGCAATACCACTTCTTTTCGTTTATTGAATTCAGCCAGGATCTTCAGCGATTCCATTTGTTGCAAACTAGGTTCTTTTACCTTCAGGTCAACGGAATCCGGCGTTCTGTTTTCCAGCGGATTTACAACAACATCTTCTTCTGTTGGCTTCCAGATTTTTGTAATAGGCGAAAATTTATCTATCAAACTGTCTGTATTAAGCTGTTCGCCATACACAAAATCAAATGCTATATCTGGGCAGGTATACTTATATTTTCCCTGGGTGGTAAATACACCTTTAATATTGGTACTTACTCTTGAGGCGGTAATAATGGCGCGCAGATCCATTACACATTCCACTCCGTTGGTTGCCGAAGCTCTGAAATAAGTAATAGGTAAGTCTTTTATCAATACTTCCCTTGTGCGAGGATTGTATGTTCCCTTTACGTAAAAGCTCTGGAAAGTCTGCCGAAAGTAATAACTGATAATGCCCTTAACCTCATTGCCTTCCTGTTTCAGATCAAGCTCAACCAGGTAATTATTGTGAGAACCACCCAATAAAACGTCTGCACTTCCATACCAGCTCCCTTTAATGCCTTGGGCAAAACTATTTGAAGCAAACAGAACGGATAAAAAAAAGATTGCTACTCGCATGCGTTTTCTATTGGGAATGAGGTCATTTACTATTGCTGGAATGTAACGCATGATATGTAAAAGTATTGTAAATAAGATATTGTGTATTTGCAAAACCGTTAGCAGAAATGCACAAATAAAATTATGTGATGTATTGAATCAAACTTTATACCCCATACTTTCGCTTGATTTCTCTTTCACTATCCCTGGCTTTAATGGTTTCTCTTTTATCGTGAAGCTTTTTACCCTTACCTAAACCAATCTCCATTTTCACCAACCCCTTCTCAGAAAAAAAGATACTCAACGGCACAATGGTAAACCCTTCTCCTTTATTTTAGCTTCAAGCTTTTTAAGCTCTTTTTACTAAGCAGTAATTTTCGTTCTCTTAAAGGGTCATGATTATTGTAAGTGCTATGCGTATATTCAGAAATATGGAGGCTTTTAATCCATAATTCTCCTTTATGAAAATAACAGTAACTATCATTAAAGCTTCTTTGCCTTACCGGCTCTTATGGATTTTACTTCCGGTTCCGAGAAAACAAGTCCTGCCACATATTTATCGTCAATATGATATTCAAAATATGCAGACCGGTTACGTATATTAGACATGCGTTGAAAGTAGCAATAAGCGAGAGGGGAATACTCCGGCTATGAATTAAATAAAGTAATTAATGTGGCAAGTTTATCTTTCAATTCTTTGCGGTCTACAATAAAATCAAGAAAACCGTGATCCATTAAAAATTCTGAGCTTTGAAACCCAGGCGGAAGATCTTTTTTTATTGTTTCCTTAATAACCCTTGGCCCAGCAAATCCAATCATGGCTCCGGGTTCAGCAATATTTACATCGCCCAACATGGCAAAAGAAGCTGTAGTGCCACCATAAGTTGGGTCTGTACATAAAGATATATATGGAATTTTAGCTTCTGACAATTGGGATAGCTTACCCGACGTTTTTGCAAGTTGCATTAACGAAAAGGCGCTTTCCATCATTCTTGCTCCACCACTCTTACTGATAATTAATAAGGGAATCTGATGGTCCAGGCAATAATCAACCGCTTTGGCTATTTTTTCTCCCATTACACTCCCCAGAGAACCACCTATAAAATTAAAGTCCATGCAACATATTACCAGGCTTTGATTTTGAACGTTACCAACAGCTACGGATAACGAATCATTAAGGCCCGTTTTTTCATACGCCTCATCAAGCCGTTTGCCATAGGGCTTAAGATCTTTAAACTGTAGAAAATCTATAGACCGGAGGTTGGTGAACAGCTCCTCATATTGGTTATTATCAAACAGGATATCAAAATATTCCTGGCTGCCTATACGGTGATGATAATTGCATTTAGGACAAACAAACAGGTTTTCCTTTAGTTCAAGTGTAGTGCAGGTATACTTACAACTCGGACATTTAGTCCATAAGCCATCAGGCGCTTCTTTTTTCTCTGCGGTTGAAGTAAGTATCCCTTTTTTGATTCTTTTGAACCAACGACTTCTCGCCTCTTCACTATTCCTGTCTTCTCCTGCAAGGTTTGCATCAAAATCTTCTTCGTGTTGCATCGTTGTGCTTGTGTTGGATATCAAGATTAATGAATTTACTTTATAAAAACAAAAATACTCTGTATAGTTACAGCCACACAGGGGCGCAAATATAGGTAAGAAAATCATAGTCCCTCAAACATGGATGGTGCATAAATAAAAACCTCCACCATAACTTGTGTAGGAATCTTTTTACTTGAGCCTACTAAGAATAGATGGCTTTTAAGGATTGGACTTTAGGGACTCACAAAAACAATTTCTTGTCCAGGTTGTTAGGTTTTTTAGGTTAGAACTATTGGATTTTGAAATCGGGGCGGTTTTTCGGATTTAGGACTTAAAAGATGGTTTTCAGGATTTAGCCTGGTTTTCCGCTGGATATTGGATAAACGGAATATTTAAATATGGCTCACAAAAAATAAAGTTGATTGACATTGGATTTTAATAGCCTTTTTTCAAAGGATTTAGATTTCAATGTTTTTAGGACGGTTCTCAGGATTTTTTGGATGGTCGAGGCGTAACTTCCTCATCAATCAACTTCAAACCAAAGATACTCACGACTTATCCACCGTACAAGAGCAGTTTCCCCCAATCTTTAATTTGTAGTTTTTACTATCACTCAAGTATATTCACGAGTTTTCAACACGTATTTGCACTAAAAATTCATAGAATAGCTACTACAAACTTTTGCCTATTTAAATAAAAAATAAAATGCAATCATTTACAAATCAACTTTATATGTGTTTTTTCCTGTAGGCCAAAAACAAGCCATTAGAAGTAATAAAATTAAAGTTTAGCCAACGATTGAATAATATCATATTTAGTTATAATATGTATTTTTCCACTTTCATCTTTACTGAGAATCGCACCATTTTCTTTATTTATCAGTTTTACCAACCGTTCTACCGGGGTATCAAAAGAAACCATGGGATAAGGTCTATCCATTATACTGCTTACCTTATTTTCTTTTACCGAAGGATTATCCAGTAATTTATTAAACAAGCTGATTTCAGAAATAGCGCCTTCTACGTTTCCATTATTTAAAACAGGTATGTTTTCTATATCAAATTTTTTCATAAGCTCAAATGCTTCCGCTACTGTTTGTGATGCATCTATGGTTACAACCGGTTGATCTCCCCTCCCACTTACTATATCCTTAAAAGTTTTTACTTCTAAAAATCCCCTTTCCATCATCCATTGATCATTATACACTTTTCCCACATAGCGGCTTCCATGATCATGAAATATGCATACTACAAGATCATCTTTTTTGAGCTTACTTTTCAACTGCATCAATCCCTGCAAACAACTTCCGGCACTATAACCGCAAAAAAGCCCTTCTTCTTTTGCCAGCCGCCTTGCCATTAAGGCACCATCTTTATCTGTAACCTGTTCAAAATAATCAATCACATGCATATCATAATTTTCTGGCACAAAGTCTTCACCAAAACCTTCTGAAAAATATGGATGTACTTTTGTCATATCTACTTCACCTGTGCGAAAAAAATTGGTAAGTAATGACCCGTATGCATCTATAGCCCAAACCTGTATAGCGGGATTTTTTTCTTTAAGGAACATAGCGGTACCCGTAACCGTTCCCCCTGTTCCTGCAGTAGACACAAGGTGCGTTATTTTGCCATCTGTTTGTTCCCATATTTCAGGACCCGTACTTTCATAATGCGCCAACCGGTTAGCAAGATTATCATACTGATTGCATAAAAACGAATTGGGAATTTCTGCCGCTAATTTTTTTGCAACAGAATAATAACTCTGGGGATCATCAGGTTCAACATTGGTGGGGCACACAATCACTTCTGCACCTACAGCTTTCAGAATATCCATTTTTTCTTTCGACTGTTTATCCGTTGTAGTAAAAATGCATTTGTATCCTTTAACGCTTGCAGCCAACGCAAGCCCCATGCCTGTATTACCCGATGTACATTCTATAATTGTTCCGCCTTCTTTTAGTTTTCCTTCCTTTTCGGCAACCTCAACCATTTTAATTGCCATCCTGTCTTTAATAGAATTGCCAGGATTAAAGTAATCTACTTTTGCAGCTACAGTGCAGGGTAGGCCTTTTGTAATTTTATTAAGCTTTATTAATGGCGTATTTCCTATAGTTTCAAGAATATTATTCTTAATGTTCATGAAGATTATACTTTGAGTAAAGGTACGCAATCACCAGCCGCTTTATGAACATCCAATTAATTGTTTACTATTTGATATCCATTAAAAACATAGCAGGTTTTGAAAAGGCTGTAGGTTAAAAAAAGAATCTCCGGTATCTTGCGCCCTAAAATATTTACACCAGATATGGATAATGTTTCTTTTGACGTAGTGGTAATAGGAGGTGGCTGTGTAGGATTGGCTACTGCTTACAAACTTAATACCCGGTATCCTCAATTAAAAATAGCGGTGTTAGAAAAGGAAGATCGCGTTTCTCCGCATCAAACCGGTAGAAATTCCGGCGTGATACATTCTGGTATTTATTATAAACCGGGCAGTTATAAAGCAAAAAATTGTGTGGATGGAAGAAGAGAACTGGTAGCTTTTGCAAAAGAACACGGCATTAAGCATGATATATGCGGAAAAGTTATTGTTGCGTCGAGCGAAGCCGAATTGCCACATATGAATAAGGTATACCAGAATGGTTTGGCAAACGGCGTGGAAGATTTGAGAATGATAACGGCTGCCGAAATAAAAGAAATTGAACCTTTTTGTGAAGGCATTTCGGGCATTTGGGTAGGCTGCACCGGCATTATTGATTATGTTGGATTTACTGAAAAACTGGCTGAATTGCTTGAACAAAAATTTAATGGCAGCAAAGTTTTTTTGCAAACAGAAGCAAAGGATTTTGTGAAAGATGGTAACACAACAATTATAAAAACAAATCGTCAACATTTTACCGCTAAATATATTATCGCTTGTGCGGGTTTACAAAGTGACAGAATCGCGAAAAAAGAGGGCACCGGTACCGATAGCGCTATTGTAGGCTTTCGTGGTGATTACTACGACTTGAGCGAGAAAGGCATGAGCAAGGTAAAAAACCTTATATACCCTGTACCCAATCCACAGTTCCCGTTTCTTGGGGTGCATTTTACAAGAATGGTGAATGGAGGAGTTGAATGTGGTCCTAATGCGGTATTTGTTTTTAAAAGAGAAGGATACAACAAAACGGCTTTTAATTTAAAAGATACAACGGATGCCTTTGGGTACAAAGGCACCTGGAAGTTTTTCGCGAAGCATTGGCGCTTCGGGTTAGATGAATATTGTGGCGCTTTTTCTAAAGCATACTTCTTAAAACGCCTTCAAAAACTTATTCCCCACTTTACAAGATGATGATATTGTTCCCGGTCGCGCAGGCGTAAGAGCCATGGCACTTTCACGGGAAGGAAGCATGATAGATGATTTTAAAATAGAAGCAAAAGACAACGCGATACATGTACTAAACGCTCCCTCACCTGCTGCAACTGCAGCCCTTGCTATTGGAAAAGCGATAGAAGAAATGGCGAGCAAGCAGTTTGGTTGGGGTAAGTAATTTATTCTTTACAGTTTTATAAAAATCTTCTTTTTATAAAGTATATATGCGGGAATAAAATTTATTGCTACAAAAAACAATGCGTATAACAAGCTGGCGAGTTCTGGCTTCATACCTGCATTAGAAAGATGAGATACGACCAACTGGTTCAGCGGAAGTCCTGCAAATTTTAAGCGATAAAAAATCAATGCCCATACATCGGCCAGAAAATAAACAGTGATGGCATTGGCGCCAAATGCCAACCCTAATGTTATATGCCTGCTTCTCCCTTTAATATCAATAAGAAAATAGGAGGCTCCAAGCAATAACGCACCAAAGCCAGATGTTATCAATACAAAAGAACTAGTCCATAAATTTTCATTTACCGGAAAAATCAGCCCCCAGAAAAAACCAGTAATTGAAGAAAACATACCGATAGTCATAAGATAATTGGCTTTTTCATTAGAGGTGTAAGCACTAAGCAGTAACCGCCCTGCCAGCATACCCGTTAGTGTACTCGCCAAACATGGAATAATACTTAAAATGCTTTCAGGATCCCATGTCCCCTGCCACATTTTACCTGGAAGAAATTTTGTATCAACCCACGCCACTATATTTTTACCAGGTTCAAGCATAACCTGTCCATAGCCCGGCGTGGGTATAACTGTAAGCAGCAGCCAATACCCAATCAATAATATCGTGGTTATCCAGGCTTGTTGCCTCCAGTTGGTGTTAAGAAAAATAACCCCGCCTAAAAAAAACACAACAGCAATACGGTGAAGTGTTCCGGTCCATCTTGCATTACTGATATCAAAATCGGGCATCAGGTTAAGAAACATGCCAACCGCGAAAATTTTTAGTGCACGCCAAAACATTTTTTTATATAGCCCGCTTTTTGATGAGCCGTCATGCAATCTTTTATTGTATGCCAGTGTTATGGAAACGCCAATAACAAAAAGAAAGATGGGTGCGATATTGTCTGTAAAAGATAAACCGTTCCATCGGGTATGCCTTAGCGTAAAGAAAACATATTCTTCACTGCCCGGGTAATTAACCATTATCATGGCAGCCAATGTAAAGCCACGTAACGCATCTAACGAAATGAGCCGGGTGGGTTGCTGAAGCATAAATTAAGCCATTAAACAGTAAAAGGAATTGTTTAATGAGATAAGAGAAGAAAAAGCAGCTTATATACTATAAAAAAATATAATTATCAATTGAAGCTATTTAGCAATGTCTGCAATATGTATAACGGGCATTCCAACTCCCCAACCACAGGTAAACTTTTCATTGGTGAGCTCATAGGATATTTTTACCCTTAACCCATCATGCATAAATGCGGTATCTAAAACTTTTTCAGGATGATAGTTCATGTCATTTATCTGTATGCACCAATCGCAACCATCTGCGGCTACATTTCCCGTCCATTTTACTACAGCATTATTTTCAGTCTGTAGTTCGCAACATTTATCTTTTGCACATGAAAAAAATATTACCGCAATGACTAACAGATACCGCATGTAGTTTTTTTGAATGATGATTATATCTCTGTAACAAACGTTGCATACGTGATTTTGGATAACAAAAAAGCCACGGCATCTGCCGTGGCTTCAATTTTTTATTCTGATGATTAATAAGGCAAAATAAAAGTGATGCTGTTTCCTTTGGGACCAGTATATACTACTTTGTAGTAAAAATTACCTTCAGGACAGCTAACAGCGTTACCCGAAGCATCTAAGCCAAAAGTAGCAGTAGCAGTTATACTGCCAACTGTATGCACTAAAGAACCGCTTGTTAAACGGAAATTACAGCTCTGGCGAATAGTTAACGGGGTAACAGTAGCAGTAGTAAAGGCTACACCAAAACGGTTGGTTCCCCATTCCGCGATGTTAGCTACAGTTCCTTCGGTATGATTACCTGAAGTAGCAACAACAACACCATTATCGTAAGAAAACTCACGTTTTTTAGCCACTTTCCAACTGCGTTGTGTACCGTTGTCAAAAGTTATAGATAATCCATCGCTGGCAATAGTATGTGTAATGTTTTGTAAAGAAGAAAGATCTTTCAACAATCCTCCACTTACATTAGTATATGTTTGTGTACCATTAAGTGTAACGCTCTTGTTATCGCTTAAACG
>JBGALP010000174.1:0-10490 GCA_044223805.1 Agriterribacter sp. | reverse complement strand
TTGTTGTTACTTGATGAAGGGTTGTGGAATGTGGTAAACAATTGGGTGGCGCAATTGCCCGAAGAGGAATTTGTGCAGGTGCTACCCTTGTTACGAAGAACCTTTGCCCGCTATTCACAAAGCGAGAGAAAAAAATTAGGAGAAAAAGCAGTGTCGGGAAAAACATCTTCAGCAAATGTTGCCCTTGCAACCACGCTTGATGAAGAGAGAGCTAAAAGAGGTATTCCTGTAATGATGCAATTGTTTGGTTATGGCGTGCCAGTGGTCGGTACCGGAGGTCAGACCACAAAATAAGAGATAAGAAACCTGCCTACCCGTATGCTGGTGACAAAAAATAATAACTATCTCATTATGATAAATGAAGAACATACAAGAAAATGGAGAATGATACTGGGCGGTCATCAAAACGATGGTACAGGATTGTCTTTGTCTGCAAAAGATGTACAGATAGACAATGCGCTGGAGGCTTTGTATGATAGTGATAAGTCTGGAGGTTTGGGTCCGTCATCTCCTAACGTGAGCCGGTGGCTGGGTGATATCCGTTCTTTCTTTCCCAATACCGTTGTACAGGTAATGCAGAAAGATGCATTGCAGCGCTTGAATCTTACACAAATGCTGTTTGAAAAAGAAATGCTGGAAAATGTGGAGGCTGATGTACATCTTGTTGCCACACTAATGACATTAAGCCGGGTAATTCCCGATAAGACAAAAGATACTGCGAGGCAGGTGGTGCGTAAAGTAGTTGACGAACTGATGAAGAAACTGGCACAGCCCACCCAACAGGCAATAACAGGTAGCCTTAACCGAAGTGCAAGAAACCGGCGCCCGAGGCATAATGAAATCAACTGGCATCTCACCATTCAGAAAAACCTTAAACATTATCAGCCGGAATACAAAACCATTATTCCTGAAACGAGAATCGGTTACGGCAGAAAAAGATCGTCCCTTAAAGATGTTGTGCTTTGTCTTGACCAGAGTGGTTCTATGGGCACTTCCGTAGTATACTCAGGTATTTTTGGTTCGGTGATGGCTTCTATTCCGGCTATTAAAACAAAAATGATAGTGTTCGATACAGCGGTTGCTGATCTTACGGAAGAATTGAGTGATCCGGTAGAATTGTTGTTTGGCGTACAATTAGGTGGAGGAACAGATATTCATTCCGCGCTGACATACTGCCAGCAAATTATTACACGCCCAATGGATACGGTGCTTGTGTTGATAACAGATTTGTATGAAGGTGGAAACCCCGAAGGTATGCGCAAACGTGCAGCGGAACTTACCGCTGCAGGTGTACATGTTGTTACACTGTTAGCGCTCAACGATGATGGCGCTCCCGCTTATGATCATCAGAATGCCCAATTTTTTTCTAACCTGGGCATCCCGGTATTTGCCTGTACGCCCGATAAATTTCCTGACCTGATGGCCGCCGCATTAAGCAAACAGGATATAGGTATGTGGGCCGCGAAGGAAGATTTAGTTTTGAAGAAATAATGGTGATATTGATTTTTTGTCTTGTAGTTAGCAGGAGCTAATTTTTTTCATAACGAATAAATTCTTTATTTTCATTTTATTAAACACCTTATGCCTTATCAACCTGGAACCCATCTTATCGCAACATTAAAATCTGGGAGTGCCAGCCTTATAAAACAATATGAGGCTTTTCGTGATCATCTGGATACACTGATAAAAACGCATTCTCTTCAAAAGCTTGGGGAAGTATACCACAATTTTAGTCCTGAAGGTTTTACTGCCGTTATTTGTTTGAGCGAAAGTCACATCTCTGTGCATACCTGGCCGGAACACGGGTTAGTAAACCTCGACATATACCTCAGCAATTTTGAGCGCAATAATGATGAAACAGTGTCGTCTATTTTTGATTCATTGAAACAATTTTTCGGCGCTGCTATTATTGCAAAACAAAATATCACACGTTGATGGAAAGGATAATCTCCATACAACAATGCCCCGATTGTGGAAAGGTAATAAGCTTTGCCAATAATGAATCAACTGTAACGCAATGTATATTATGTGGAGCAGTAGTGAAAAAGAAAAGCAATGGAGAATTGTATACTAAACCTCATTGGTTGGTTAGTAAAAGTAACGATAGTATTAAGCCAGACAACCGGTATGTTTGAAGGTAAAAAGTTTACCGTGCTAGGACGCATAAGAGCCTGGTTTGGTGAATCTGTTTTTAACTACTGGACGATTGCGTTTCCTGATGATAGCATTGCATTACTTGGAGAGGCGTATGGTATATACGGTATATTTAAAAAACTCAATCAATCTTATATTTCTTTCCAACAGTTAGAAGGGGCAAGGGCAGGTGTAATAAAGGAGATTGTAAACAATGAACCATTTCTGCTTGAGAGAAAAACCCGTTGCGAAAAATGGGAGCTTGAAGGTGAATCGTCAATTGCGCATGAGTATGAAAAATTCGAAGTCTTTGACTTATCTTCATTCTCAGGAAATCACCTTTCTATATTCTTTTTCACAAGAGAACACATTGTACTTTATGGTGTAAAGTATATTGATTACAGTGAGTTGGCGCTGCAAAATCTCAGAACTGTTACCCATAGTGCAAAGGAAATTGAATGTACAAACTGTCATCACACTATAGTTATAAAAACCTATCCATACGCGCAAAGTTGTGTGTGTGCTCATTGCCACACCGGTTACGGAATGCAAAATGGAACAGATTTCGCAAAGCGAAGCATATATACGCCTAAAGAGGCGGTTCGTTTGCCTTTGGGTTCAAAAGGCATGTTGAAAGGGATAAGCTATGAAGTGATAGGTTATGCAGAAAAAGAAGAATTAAATGCCTTTCATTCGCAATGGCGGGAGTACACTTTATATAACCCCAACGAGGGATTTGCTTTTTTAAGTGAGTATGATGGGCACTGGATATATGTAAAAGAAAGCTGCAATGCTCCGGTATTAAGAAATAAGGATACTAAAACAATCAGTTTTAATAAAGAGCCCTTTCAATTATTTAATGGATACAGTTATAAAATAATCGGAGCCGCCGGCGAATTCCCCCATAACGCTTTTAATAATAACAATACAACGGTAAGAGAATATATTTCTCCTCCCGAAATGTGGATTCAGGAGAAGGATGGTAAGGATAGTATTATTTGGTTTTTAGGCAAGCACGTTAATCCGTCGGAAATTTCAAACGTTTTTGATCCCTGCAATGCATTACCTGTTCAAAATGGAGTAGGGGCAATTCAACCTAAGGGATATATAAGCACATACAAAATTGTGGCCGCAACTGTAATGGGTATATTCGCGCTTATTCTGCTTCATTTATTGATTGGTGCTCAATCAAGAGAAAAAATGCTGTTGAATAAAAGATATGATTTTGCTGATTCAACTAATAATATCAGTATCGTCACCGAAAAATTTCATCTTGATAAATATTATGCCAACCTTTTATTTAAGCTTAGTGCGCCTGTTGATAATTCATGGGTATCAGCGAACGCTACCTTGGTAAATGCAGACAATGGCAAGGAATATAGCATTGAAAAAGGGGTAGAATTCTATCATGGTTATACAGAAGGTGAATATTGGTCGGAAGGACTTAAGGACGAGGAAGCATATTTAACTAACATACCAGAAGGAAATTACTTTTTACAGGTAGCTGGTTTAAGAGAGGCGGATAATATGGGAAGTGCAAAGAATATGTATCTTGAAGTGTTGTATGACGTGCCCAGTCATCGGAATCTTTTCTTCGCCATACTGCTTTTATTGATTTGGCCCATAGCTAAAATATATACTGTAGGAAATACAGAACTCAGACGATGGGAAAATAGTCCTTATTCAAAATTTAATAATGAACGATAATATTTTTAATAAAAAGTCACCACTCTTTGAGTTCCGCTGGTTTATGCTGATCGCATTGATCATAATGGGAATTATGGCCTGGTATGATATGTCTGGAGGAAGAATGTTCAGTACAGACAGCCAGGAACAATGGAGCAGCAATGGCCCGGGATATCATAAATAATTTAAATCAATCATCATGTCACAGCCTATCATTAATTCAGTTTTGTATTCTTTCCTCGGCATACTGATTCTTGTGATTGTTTTTGTTTTGATTGAGATTCTCACACCAAAGCATAACATCCGCAGGGAGATATTAGAGAATAAGAATATGGCGCTTGCTGTTTTAGCAGGTTTCTTTATGTTATCTGTGGCAATTATTATTGCTTCAGCCATTCATTAATGCATGAAAAAAACAGACCAGGCACAATGGCTTTTGCTTTTGGCGGTATTTGTTATTGCCACATGTGGACTTATTTATGAACTGGTAGCCGGTACATTGGCAAGTTATCTTCTTGGTGATAGCGTAACGCAGTTCAGTACTATTATCGGCGTGTACCTTTTCTCCATGGGTATTGGGTCTTTTGTTTCAAAGTATTTCGAAAATAATCTGCTGAGATGGTTTATTCAGATAGAGTTATTGGTGGGTGTTGTTGGTGGGTTTAGTTCAGCGCTGTTGTTTGTTGTTTTTCCCCTTGCTTCATCTTTCAGAATAGTATTGTATGCTGTTGTATGTGTAACGGGCATATTGGTTGGGCTTGAAATTCCTTTGCTGATGCGGATATTAAAAGATAAAGTTGAATTTAAGGAGTTGGTAAGCAGGGTATTTACTTTTGATTACATCGGCGCGTTACTGGCTTCTCTTATTTTTCCATTGTTGTTAGTGCCTTATTTAGGTATAATACGCACTTCACTTTTTTTTGGTATAATGAATATTGGCGTAGGATGGTACCTGGCACATTATTTTTCTAAAGAAATAAAGCATGCGGTAGCGCTTAAAGCTGCTGCAATAGTATTATTATTAGCTGAGCTTATAGCCTTTGTGTTTTCAGAAAAGATTATGACGTACAGCGAAAGCATGACGTACAATGACAATATTGTATATGCGGTTTCTTCTCCCTATCAGCGTATCGTACTTACCAGAAATAAACGAGAAATGCGGTTGTTCCTGAATGGTAATTTACAATTCAGCTCTGCCGATGAATACAGGTATCATGAAGCACTCGTTCATCCGGCATTTTCCTCGGTTTCTCATCCCGTAAATGTGCTGGTATTGGGAGGTGGGGATGGGTTGGCAGTAAGAGAAATTTTAAAATATTCGTCTGTTCAGCATATTACTTTGGTTGATTTAGATGCAGTGATGACAAAACTTTTTTCATCACAGGAAGTATTACTGCGCATCAATGAGCATTCTTTGCTCAATAAAAAAGTACATATTGTTAATGCGGATGCCTTTCAATGGCTAAGGCAGAATCAACAGCTTTTTGATGTGGCTATTGTTGATTTTCCCGATCCCTCTAATTTCTCCATCGGTAAACTATACAGTACAGCTTTTTACCAGTTGCTCAAAAAAGCTATTGCACCCGCGGGCATAGCGGTTATTCAAAGCACATCTCCTTATGTGGCACCTCAAAGCTTTTGGTGTATAGACACTACGTTACAGTTTTCGGGGTTTCATACAAAAGCATATCATAATTATGTGCCTTCATTTGGCGAGTGGGGATACATTATGGCTATGCCACGTGATGAGCATGAATGGTTTTCTTCGTTTCCCACCTCCCTTAAGTTTTTAAACAGCAATACACTCCGGCAGATGTTTATTTTTCCTGAAGATATGAAAGCGCATCAGCCACTCAGTCCCAATAAATTGAACAACCAGGTATTGGTGAATTATTTTGAGCAGGAATGGGATAAATACCTGGAGTGATTAAAATGGATAGGAAAAAATTCATACAATCTTCTTTAATGCTGGCCGCTGTGGGAGCGGTTGTGCCATCATGCGCTCCCAAAAAGAAAATAAAAGGAAGTATAGTTGGTGCATCATCAGCCGTAGGGCATTTGCTGAGAGATAAAAAATTTGGAACGCCCGTGGAACAATTTAAGAAAAAGATCGTGATTGTTGGAGGGGGTGTTAGCGGATTATCGGCAGCGAAACATCTGTACGATAATGAGGAAATGGATTTTTTATTATTGGATCTTGAAAAAGAAGCTGGTGGAAATGCCAGGTTTGGACAAAATAAAATATCTGCATTTCCATGGGGAGCTCATTACATTCCAATTCCTAATAACGAGCTTACGGAGTATATAAATTTTTTAAAAGAGTGTGGTGTTGTAAATGAAATAGGAGAAAACGGATTGCCGGTTTATAATGATTATTACCTGTGCTTTGATCCTGAAGAAAGATTATACATCAACGGACGCTGGCAGGATGGATTGGTGCCGCACTTTGGTGTGCCTGATGAAGATGCGGAACAGATAGCCAGGTTTTTATTATTGATGAATGAATTCCGGTACGACAAGGGTAAAGACGGTAAAGACCTGTTTGCAATACCATTAGATACTTCGAGCACAGATGACAATACCAGATTGCTCGACACCATAACTATGAAAGCCTGGCTATTGAAAAATAATTTTTCAAGCAACTATCTACACAACTATATCAATTACTGCACCCGCGATGATTTTGGAACTCCCTACGACATTTGCAGCGCATGGGTAGGCATACATTATTTCGCATCACGAAAAGGTAAAGGAGTAAACGCAGAACACAGCGATGTAATTACTTGGCCGGAAGGCAACGGTTTTTTGATTAATGCATTGAAGAAGAATATTGAGAAAAATATTCTGACAGAATGCCTTGCGATTGAGGTAAAACAATCAAACCATAAAGTATACATTCATTATTTTGATGTAAAAAAACAAAAGGAATACAGGATAGAAGCTGATCAATGTATAATTGCTGTTCCGCAATTTGTGGCTGCGCGGCTTTTGCAGGATAATAAAAGGATAGAAAAAGCAGGACGGCACCTGCACTATGTGCCTTGGATGGTAGCTAATCTTACCGTGTCGGTACTGGAAGAACGTGCAGGAGCGCCATTAAGTTGGGATAATGTGATACACGATAGCAAATCTCTTGGTTATGTAGAGGCAACCCACCAACTAACACAGCAATTCATCCCTCAAAAAAATCTTACATATTATCTTCCATTAACCGATACGACTCCTGCTGAAGAGAGAAGGCAGGCACAAAAAAAATCGCATGCCGAATGGGTAGAGATAATCATAGAGGATTTAAAAAAAGTTCATCCCAACATAAGAGAGGCAATAGAGGAAGTGAACATTACGCTGTGGGGACACGCCATGGCTCAGCCTTTGCCTGGAATGATATATGGAGACGTAAGGAAAGATTTGGCACAACCTATTAATGGTAATATTCATTTTGCGCATACTGATCTTGCCGGCATAAGTATTTTTGAGGAAGGGTTTTACCAGGGGTTAAATACCGCAAAAAAAGTAATGAAAAAATTAAATGATACTAAGTAATAAGCAGCCCTGGATAGGGAAGCCATGGATTGATATTATTTTCATCCTGCTGCCGCCTTTCGCAAGTCTGGTATTTATAATGCTGTTTCCCGTTTTTTTTCAGAATAATACGGATATGCCTGATATGGGTTGGGTGATCCTGATTTTGTTAATTGATGTGGCCCATGTATACAGTACACTTTACCGCACCTATTTTGATCCATCTGCATTTAAAAAGCAAAAACTAATATTAACCGCTATTCCCTTTATTGGTTTTGTAATTGGTGTAGTTGCGTATTCTATAAGCAGTCATTTTTTTTGGCGATTGCTTGCATATACCGCTGTATTTCATTTTGTGCGGCAACAATATGGCTTTATGCGTATCTACAGCAGGAAAGAACGCGCATATCGTTTATCGCGAGTCGTAGATAAGATTGCAATATATTATGCAACTATATACCCACTTTTGTATTGGCATTTAAGCGGTCCAAGAAATTTTAACTGGTTTGTAAGCGGAGATTTTCTATATGCACAGTCACGGGTTTTACTTGGCGTTTCATCCATATTATATTGGTCAATAATCATACTGTATATCGTAAAGGAATTTTTGCTGTTGGTGCGAACGAAATGTTTTAATGTTCCTAAAAATGCCGTGATCGCAGGAACATTTTTATCATGGTATTTCGGCATCATTTATTATAACGGTGATATGGCTTTCACTTTATTAAATGTGGTAAGCCATGGAGTACCATATATGGCTTTGGTATGGATATATGGAGAAAAGAATTACAGCAAATCAAATAGAGGAAGCCGTTTTTTAAGAATAATTTTCAGCCGCTATGGTGTTATTGTTTTTGTGGGATTGCTTTTTCTATTTGCTTTTATTGAAGAAGGTTTGTGGGATATATCTGTTTGGAAAGAGCATACATCGGTTTTTGGTTCAAGGCATCTTGGCTCTATCACTGTTGAAGAAAACCTGCTGGCATTTATTGTGCCATTGCTGGCGCTGCCACAGATTACACATTATATACTCGATGGTTTCATCTGGAAAATGAAAAAAGATGAGTTTAAATGGAACAATGAAATGATAAAAGCAAATGGATAGCAGCATTCTGAGCTCTATTTCTTTTTTTTCTTCCTCACCAGTTCATACGAATGATCAATCCATTCTTTTAAAACCTTTGCAGAAACGGATCCATCCACTATAATCGTGTTCCAATGTTTTTTGTTCATGTGGTAGCCGGGTAATACGCAATCATATGCTTCTCTTAACTCTTCTGCTTTTGCGGGATCGCATTTTACATTGAATTGTACAGGGCTGGTATCAAGCGACAATAACAGATATATTTTTGCGTCTACTTTAAACACTACTACATCGGGACCGAAAGGAAGTGATTCTTCTGTTTCCGGCTTCGAAAGGCAATATTCGAGGATTTGTTCAACATTCATAACTCAAAATTTAAATAGTGGTAGTATGGCTACCCGCTTACATGCTCTTTACAACGAAGGATGTAATATTTTTGAAAAGTAATTACAAAATTATGAGTAAGCGGATCATCTGTAAAGTTTTTTGTATGACGCTGTGCGCGCTGGTTTTTTATAAATATAGTGTAATCGCGCAAACAGGTACGGCATCGGAGCCGGTACGTTATATAGGTGGTGTAACCATTGATCCTTCTGTACACGAGGGCAGATTACGGTGGGCGATTGGTACAGAAAGCATCCAGGTAATGCGGGTGAACAGGAAACATACTGATATAGCAACTGATTCAGGTTGGAGTTATAATCATGCACCCAACCTTGCATATTGGAATGGTAAATTCTATCTCCAGTATCTAAGTAATCCTGCAGATGAGCATATTGCTCCGGGACAAACATTATTAACGACTTCTGTTGATGGGCGACACTGGACCACACCACAAATAATATTTGCCCCTTATAAAGCGCCTGATGGCGTAAAAATTCCTGAAGGCTATCATGGTTATATGATGCATCAACGGATGGGTTTCTATACCGCACCAGATGGGCGTTTACTCACGCTGGCTTTTTACGGACATACGGAAGATCCCTTCCAGGAAGGTGGTATAGGAAGAGTGGTAAGAGAAATATACAAAGATGGAAGTTTTGGACAAGTGTATTTCATAAAATATGAAAGTCACGCTACATGGAACGAAACCAACACGTCGTTTCCTTTTTATACTACTTCAAAAGATGCCGGTTTTGTAGCTGCATGCAATGCATTGTTGAAAGACCGGTTGAAAACCTTACAATGGCGTGATGAAGATGATGCCAGCGATACACTGTATGCTGAAAACAGGAATGATGATCACCTGTCTGCTTTATCCTGGTTCCACCGTAAAGATGGAAAGACGGTTATGCTATGGAAGAAATCAAAGGCAGCTTTGTCGGATGATGAAGGACAGCATTTTTCTCTGGTAAAAGTACCCACACTAATTATGAGCGGTGGAAAAAACTGGGGACAAAAAACAGAAGACGGACGCTACGCGATGTGCTATAATCCTATTGACAATTCTGAGTACAGGTATCCGTTGATTATTGTAACAAGTGATGATGGCGCTGTATTCGATAATATGCTGCTGGTACAGGGTGAAGTGCCACCCAGGAGATTTTATGGACGTTGGAAGGATTTTGGGCCTTGTTACATGCGTGGTATTGATGAAGGTAACGGTAATCCTCCCGGCAATGATATGTGGCTTACATATAGTATGAACAAAGAGGATATCTGGATCAGTCGCATACAGGTACCTGTCAGTTACGCTGTAACTGCGCCCGTTAAAGATAACTTTAATAATCTTAAGGCGGGAGGAACGATCACTAACTGGAATGTGTATTCGCCGCAATGGGCGCCTGTTTCTGTAGCTGACTTTCCATCGGCTATGAATAAAAGTTTACAACTCTCCGATGAAGATCCTTACGATTATGCAAGAGCTATAAGAGTATTTAAGGAAACTAAAACCGCTGACATATCATTCCGTATGTACGCTGCGCAGGATAATACAGGAATACTTTCTGTAGATGTTACTGATCAATATGGCAACCGATGCGTGCGCTTGAGTTTGAATGATAAAGCGGAGATGATAATAGATAATGGCGGTACCCAGAAGGTGATTAAAAAGTACGATCCAAAA
>JBGALP010000173.1:0-11136 GCA_044223805.1 Agriterribacter sp. | reverse complement strand
CTTGTACCAAAATACAAATGTCCTCCATTGCCCATAATCTTTTTCCGGTCACTACCGTCTGTATTGCTGGTAAATATTTGATACCCTTCGGCACCTGCAATATGAAAGGCAACTTTGTCGTCAGCAGGATTTACACTAAAACCATAAGGCACTCCTTCGTTCGGTTGCGTAAATGCTTTCGCATCACTTCCATCCAGTTTCATATTGAATATCTGTGTTTCCTTCTTTTTTGCCACCTGTACCAACATTCTGTTATCATTCAATAATAATGAAGGTGTATAAAATACAGCCATTCTTTCCCGTGTAGCCAACTCCGTTAGTTTACGATTATGTAGATTATACTGCCAGATATGCGTTGGCGTTTGTGTATAATATTCACTAAACGGTCTTCCCGGTCCGTCACGCCGTTGCTCCATGCTCAGCAACAACAAATGTTCTCCATCAGAAAAAAAACCAGCAGGCTGCCAGGTGACCTGGCCGGTTTGGTTAAATTCAAAATAATGCAGCCCTGATCCATCTGCATTTATCATAGCTGTTTTACCCTGTGATGTAAAAAATAAACGCGCCGCACTTTTCTCCGGATAGTTAAATCCGAACCCAGAAAGCAGTGGTAATAATCCACTTAATCCCAGAAATTGACGGCGGTTCATTTGTTTCATCATTATTCCTACTACAATTTTCTTCCTTTATTTAAGAGTCAATCATTCCGCTTTGGCAAGCTTTTTACTTTTTTAAAATTTAGATTGCTTCAAAACATCTCCACTACAAAGCACTGCTGATTTTTTCCCAATGACTGCAAAACTGTTTTTATTTATAACTAAATGTTTTGACCGGCTTTAACCGGAAACTATCCTGCTGCAATCCAATATCATTATATGGAATGGCTTTAAAACCATGCTCCATCGCCTTTGGCTTAATTCTGAAATCTTTTTTCTTCAAGTTATATATTCCCGGATTCTTTTTCACGATAATATCTTTTGCGTTTTCGTGTGTTTTGGTAACATCTGCCAGCACATTATCCTGAACATGAAGAATTTTCAAATCAAGCCCGTCATGCAGATCCAGCCATGCTCCTTTCCACGCTATGTTGTGTACAATACTATTATTTTTTGCAACAGCGGGTTCATCGATATATAGTGATAGTAAGATGGGATATTTTTCTGCATGCGGAGGTTGTTTAAAATTCACGGCGTCCATTCTGTTAAACAATGTTTTGTCTTTGCCATCAAAATAATAGCTGGGGTTTGACAACCCTCTTGAATCTGCATGTATAGCAATACCACAGTCTGTAAAAAGATTATTGTCAACAAGATTATCCCGTCCGCCGCCAATCATAATGCCCTGGCACAATTAGAAAAGATGTTGCCGTAAACGGTAGTGCCGCTCGCCCAATCATCAAGATAAACAGCATTCACATCGTGGGCTCCGGGACCGGTGAGGTCATGAAAATAATTATAGCGGATAATATTACCACGCTCCGTCCAATCGCGTCCCATATAAAAGCCGCCTACATCGCCGGTTTCCAGCGCAAGATCATGCAACTCATTGTATTCAATAATGTGCTCATTGCCGGTGAGTAATATGCCTGCACCGGGTCCGTTATGAATAAGATTATGTGCAATATAATTTCCTACACCATCAATTTTAATAGCAGCCTGATATGTTCTTAACCATTGCCCGATATTGTATACATGATTGTTCACAGCAAAATTTCCGCCGGGCATCAATGTTTTTCGATTACCACCACTTATTACAATTCCTCCGCCAGCAACATCATGTATATCGCATGAGGTTACACCATTTTTTTGTCCTCCGGCAATCAAAACCGGTACACCTCCGAGATTATTGAAAGAACAACCGGATACCGTATTGTTTTTTCCTTCTATTACATTGATACCATCGCCTCTTGAAAATGCAAGTGTTAGTCCTTCTATATGTACATTTTCAACTTTATTAAGTACAATCAGCGGTTGATCAAGCAGCGACATAAAAACCGTGGACTCTTTTAGTGGCGCAGGCGGCCAAAAGAAAAGCAACCCCTTTGTTCTATCAAGAAACCATTCACCTGGCTCATCCAGTTCTTCCAGGATGTTCATTGCGTAGTAACGCTGCTCCTTAGCCAAACCATATTGCGAGTGCGGAGGTTTAATAAAAATGGTTTTGGTAGCGCTGTCAATAGACTGGATGCCTAAAAACTCATCAAACCAGTTCCATGTCCAGTATCCATGCAGAATAATATTGTTGATATCCGCCCATTTTCCGGGGCGATCTTCTGTATACGTAAATTTTCCATAATGCCTGCCAACAGGCATACCAAAACGCATATGCGGCAACTCGCCGGGGTTAACCAATGTACCAGTTTGCGGCACATCCGCTATGATTGCCCAGCCTTTGTTTGGCCATCTTGACAAAGGCATTTTTTTGTTGTTGAAAAAAAGTTCCGCACCGGGTTTGCCGCGGTTAGCAATTTTACCATAGTCTGTTATGCCGATAGCTTTTAAATCAATTTCAAGAATATTATTTCTATACGCAGGGTCTATCCTGTTTAAGGTAGCCGCATCAGTTACTGTATGAAAACCTGTGATGGGTTTGCCACCGATGAGTTGTACTGTTTCTCCGGGATAATTCTTCCAGGTGATCTTACTGTGCATATTAGTAAACTCAAGTGTTTCACTCAAAGTGTATGTTCCACCACGAATGATAATGTCAATACCATCCTCCGGCACAATGTTTTGTTGAACAAGCTGTATTATTTGCCCTTTTGCTTTTTCAAGACTGCGGAACGGACCATCTGTGCCTTCCGTATTTTTTTCAGGGATCTTACCCGACCAATCATCATTACCCGAAACCGATACATAAAAAACAACGCGGTGAGTCTGTGACCCAAAGGTTTTATTTATAAAAAGAAAAATAAAAAATAAGAGAACCGAAAAAAGGTATTTCATTCCTGAAATTTATTGAATTACGCTTTTAATGGCAATAGCGCCGGTAGCAGCAACTCTTACCAAAGAGTTATTTTCACGCCTTTTGTACTATGGCCCGGCATAATAATAATCCACAGCGTTTGATGCATTAAAAAAACACATTGGAGATAATAATGAAGCCCTGGAAAGGGCCTCATTATTTGTCACACATCACTGTTTATTGTTCCCAGCCTGGATTTTGTGTCAACTTAGGGTTCATCAAAATTTCATCATAAGGAATAGCCCACAGGTAGAATTTTTCGGTGAATTTTCTTGTCCACAGGCGTTCCATCCTGAAATCATTCTCCTCTTTATTCAATCCAAAAATCGGATCAGTACCGGAAGCTGTTCTCCATCTTCTTACATCAAAGAACAATTGGCCTTCTCCGGGCAATTCACGAAAACGCTCCATACGGATAGCCGTACGCAAATCTTCCTGTGATAAACCGGAGATATGCGGTACCTGCCCCCTGTCTCTGATGGCATTAATTACATCATATATTTCCTGGGATGGACCTTCCGCTTCATTTTTTGCTTCTGCCCATAATAATAAAATATCGGCGAAACGAATCAATACAATGTTGGTGGGAGAATCCCAACGAACCGTACTTTCCATACCCACATTGATATACTTTCTCCATGGAATACCTGCTTTTGACGCATCATCCAACTGATAAGCAGGATAAGGATCATCATTGGCATGTTCACCATAAGGCCACTTCATCATGAATTCAATATTGTTTACTCCTTTAATGGTATAACCGGGTAGGATCACGTTATCGAGTAGGCGCTTATCCGCATTTTTAAACCGCTCCTGGTACCAGGGTATTAATGCTAACCCAAGCTGATAATCATCGCCGCCAAAATCGCTTAGCCTCGGCATATCAGATTTATCAATGGCCGAACCATCTGTATTAGTATAAGCATTAATGGTTGCCCATGAAGCACAGGTTTCAGACCAGCCAGATCCATTCAACGATCTTCCCCCGTATCTTACATCATTCTCACTTCCCAAACCAGGTTCAGAAATATCTTCCACACCAAAAATAACTTCTGTGTTGCGTTCTGTTTTAAAGTCAAACAGTTCAGCATATTTTGGCCATAAAGCATAGGTGTAAGGAGCGGTCATTAATTTCCCCAATTCTTCTACCGCTTTATTCCATTGCTTATCGTACAGGTATATCTTACCTAACATAGCCTGGGCGGCACCTTTGGTAGCCCTACCCAAATCATCTGCTGATGGGTACACCACCGGGAGACCTGCAACAGCATCCGTGAAATCTTTGATCATAAATTCTTTTACTTCATCGGCTGTATTACGTGGCAAATAGCTTTCGCTGATGGGCGTAGGCTTATCAAGAATAATTACACCTCCGTATAATGTCCACAAATGGAAGTAACAAAAGCCACGAATAAATTTTGCCTCGGCAATAAAGCGGTCACGCAATTCAGGTGTTACATTGGGGTTATCCGTAAGATTGCCAATGGCATCGTTAGCTCTGCCGATGATCTGGTAAGGCCATTTGTACCTGCGTTCAATATCACCGGAACCCGCGTCAGAGCTGCCGGCAGGTATAGAACCCCCACCATTGTAATGTATAGCATCAGGCCCCCAGATGGAAAACCGGAATGTAAAATTTCCAAATCCATGTTCTACCCGCAGGTAAGAGTACATGCCATTGATGCCCATGGTGGCATTTTTATCATTAGCCCATATGTTAGCGCTTGAAATGGCGCTATGCGGCTTTGTATCCAAAAAATCTTTATTGCAGCCCGCAAGAACTGACAAAGTAATTCCGATAAAAAATATTTTCTTTATCATCTTTATTATTTTTAAAAAGTTAAAAACCAATGTTAAGACCCACAGAAGCTGTTTTAAACAACGGGTATGTATTTGTTTCATTATTGCCTGAGCCTAAACCTACTGAAGGATCAGCCTCTGGATCCATTCCCCTGTATTTTGTGAACTGGAAATAGTTCTCGAGGTTAACATAAATTCTAACCTTATTTAATTTAATACGGTTGATAAGTGCTTTCGGCAACGTATACCCTAATTGCAAAGTTTTTATCCTGAAATAATCACCGGGGCTCATGAAGTAATCGTTGTAGCCATTATTCCTGCTGTCGTTAGAATATAGTTTTGGAATAGTAGTGCTCTTATTTTCCGGCGTCCATGAATCGAGCCATCTTTTAGGATACCCATAAGCGCCAACTACCGCGGTAAGTCCTTCGGCATATCCACGGAGATATTTATCTACTTTGCCTACACCATTTGCTAATGCATAAAAATCAAATCCGGCATAGCTTACACTCATATTGAAGGCATAGGTATATAATGGGATGGGATTACCCTTCAGTACCATATCATCTCCATTAAATACTTTATCACCATTCGCGTCTTTATACAAAAAGTCTCCGGGGCCAGGTACAGCGCCGTCAAAAGTGTACCCTTTCGCAATCAGTCCATCTATCTCCGCCTGATCCTGTACTATATGATCTACTTCTCTTACATTGAATATGCCAATGGGGTGTCCCTCTGTCCACGATCCTACGTTGGGCCCAACGTTATCAATAATCTCTCCTTTATACTTTTCTATGCGATTCTTATTATAAGCGCCCAATGCTCCTACACTAATGCCGAGTTTGCCGATTTTGGTATGATACCTGATGTCGAGTTCAATACCTTTGTTCCTTACTTCGGCAGCGTTGGTATAAGGTGGATCAAGTGTTCCATTTACATAAGGTATGGGAAGCTGCGCCAATATACCATGAGAGAATTTGTCGTAGTAGTCAACCGTGATATTAAATGCATTGAACAATTCGAAATCAGCGCCGATATTCAACACATCCGTAGTTTCCCACTTAATGTTACTGTTAGTAAGCGCAGTTGGCGCTAAGCCCTGCACAATCCTGTCGTTAAAGCTGTAATTGGCTACCCCATATACACTCTGCCATGCATAATTCCCAATACCGTTATTACCCAGTTTACCCCATGATGCCCTTAATTTAAAATAGTCTATGGTTGATACTATCGGATCCCAGAAGCCTTCCTTAGAAGCTATCCAGCCTGCAGAAAAAGAAGGGAAAGTTCCCCACCGGTTTTCGGGACTGAACCTTGAAGAACCATCGTAACGAAGATTGGCTTCAAACAAATATTTATTTGCAAAATCGTATCCTATTCTTCCAAAATAAGAACGCATCCTGTAATCATCAATACTTCCGCTGGCGGCAGGCTGATTAGATGCAGCGTCAAGCACCGGCACATCAATACTGATGAGGTCTAATTTGGAAGCGCTGAACCAGGTTCTGTCATATCTTTCCTGGTTAAACCCTGCAAGTAATCTTATGTTATGTTTGCCGATTGATTTGTTGTACGTGGCGAAGAAATCCCAAACCTGGCGTTGTGATTTGGAAAAAGAATTACCTACACCTGTACGTGCACTGACAGAATTGTATATTTTGGTTTCGTTTTGAAAATTCCATGTATCAGAAGGAATAGAACTGCCCCAGCTATTACTGGTGTTGGCATCAATAAAATAACTGCCGGTAATATCGAGTCCTTTTACAGGAGAAATAATGCCGTACAATTTGGCTGTATAATTCTGCACGGAATTTTCACCCAGTTGCTGTTCTATTTCCTGTAACAGGTTTCCTGCCTGTGCATCTATACCGCTCGACATTGCTCCGCCGTATCTTCCGTCAGGATGTTTAGGCAGGATGGCGGGATTGGGATAAACGATAAACAACGACTGCGTTAAATCTGGCCCGTTTTTATAAAAGTTACCAGTTATAATACTTCCAAACTTAAGCCAGTCGGTTACCTTATAATTCAGGTTGTTCCTGAAATTATAGCGGGTAACGCCACTTTTGGGTACTAATCCGCTGTTGTCGAGAATACCGAAAGAAGTATAAAAATTAATTTTTTCATTACCGCCGCGTGCTGAAAAAGTATTACTGGATATGGTATTGTTCCTGATAATTACATCGTACCAGTTGGTGTTGGGATAGAGTATAGGATCGGTTTTTGATTTTGTTCTCCATTCGTCTATACGTTCCTGTGTGTATGTTTCAGAAAGTGATGAGTTTCTTTCAATACGGTTTACCAATTCCATATGATCTGCCACATCGGTAAGCAAATCAAATAATTTGGTAGGCGCTGTTCTTCCTATATACCCATTATAATCAAACGTTACTTTACCGGCATTGTTCATACCGGCTTTAGTAGTAATAAGAATTACTCCATTAGAAGCTCTTGATCCATAAATAGCCGCGGAAGAAGCATCTTTAAGAATAGATACGGATGCTATATCGTTGGGATTTATGATATTCATATCACCCGGCTGACCATCAATAATAACCAATGCATCAGAGCCCTGGTTGAGTGTGCCCGTACCTCTTATTTTTATTGATGCACCACTGTTGGATGGCGCTCCGTTATTCTGGTTTACATATACACCCGAAGCCATACCGGTGAGTGCGGTAGACACATTGATCAATGGTCTTGATGTCATTTCAGGTGTTTCAAAATTCACACTCGATACCGCGCCGGTAAGATTTACTTTTTTCTGAGAACCATATCCCACCACTACTGTTTCTTCCAGGCTTTGCGCGGCTATTTTCAATACTATCTTCACGCTGGTACGTCCGCTCAATGATATTTCCTGCGCCTGGTAACCTACAAATGAAAATTCCAGTTTTTCATCTGTTCTGGCATCAATGGTAAATTCTCCTCTTTCGTTGGTGATTGCCGTTTTATTGCTTCCCTTTATTTTTACCGTAGCGCCTGCCAAAGGATTTCCGTTTTCATCAGTAATGGTACCAGATATGGTAGCGGCCGGTATAGGATTATCAGAAGAGGACGGGGGCATTGTCTTTCTTTTTATCACTACTGTTTTTTCTACTATGGTATATTCCAATGGTAAACCGCGCAGGCATTCATCCACCGATGTTTGTAATGAAGAATTTTTTAATGAAAGGGTTACACGGTCTGTTTTTTTCAACATTTCATCGGTGTACAAAAAATCGTAACCTGTTTGCTTTTTTATCTCTTTAAATACTTTCCAAACGGGCACATCAGACACCGAGAGCGTGACCTGCTGCGAATATCCCTTAGCGCTTACCTGTAAGCAGGCGGCTAATAAAAAGAAAGCTAAAAATTTCATGATCAACAGCGCCCCGCGTAACCTTGCGGGGCAGGTTTTGGTTAATAACCACCGTTGTTGCTGTTTGTCAACAAAAACAGGCGATTTACAAAATTGTAAATACATAAATTTGCTTAGGTTTTTGGTTAAAAAAATAGTGAGCAGTTTAAGCGACTTGTTCTATATTAAACAATTAACCAAATTACTTTCCGCTCCGGCTCCTAACCCGGGGCGGTTTTATTTAGCTAATATGATTACAAATTGAAGGGTACGGTATTTTCCAGATTGGCTTTTCATCAGTAACACGCTATGGTGTTACTACAATAGTTTTGCCTTCTGATTTAAAATGCACAGCATCTGTAGCTTCCAGCATTTTAAATACTTTATCGGCATCTACATTTCTCGAAATTGTACCACTAAAATGTTGGCTGATAATATTGCCATGGTACTTAACTTCAACATCATACCACCTGGCAATCTGTCCCATCACTTCATTAATGCCCGATCCATCAAACTGGAAATAACCATTTTTCCATGCCATCACCTGTTCAAGATCTGGGTCATTCTGTAAAGCAATATTTCCGTTATTTTTTACCTGCGCCTGCTGGCCTGGCTTGAGCGCAGCGCTGTTGTCATCGTAGATTACTTTAACAGCGCCTTCCAGCAAAGTGATCGCTAAGGTATCTTCTTCATACGCGTGAATGTTGAAATGGGTTCCCAATACACTTACTTCTGTTTTGTTATTCACCTTTACCAGGAAGGGAATTTTTGCCGGCAATTTTGCTACTTCAAAATATACTTCTCCTGTTACCTCTACCCGCCTTGCACCTGCTGCAAAAACAACGGGATATTTTAATGAGGAAGCCGCATTCAGCCACACCCGTGTTCCATCTGACAAGGTTATACTCACTACCTTGCTGCCACGCGGCACATTTAAAACATTGTAGATGAGCTCTCCATTGTAATGCTTATCCTTACTGGCTTTATAAGCAATTTCACCCTCGGCCAGTTTTATAACATCGGTATTGGCCTGCATGGCCAGTTTACCATTGCTTAAACTATCCAGGGCAATAGTAGTTCCATTAGCAAGCGTAATGGATGCTTTAGCAACTGCAGGCGGAGCTACCACCATATTTCTTTCGGTTGTTGCTACGGATGTAGTGGTTTTTTGAACGCTACGGTTGAACATAAAAAAAACACTCAATCCCAAAACAACCACAATAGCGGCCGCTGCATACATCCAACCTCTCTTTTTTTGCACCGGCATATGCGGCATATCAATAATAGTATTTTCATCTTCACTCTTTGCCTGCATAATACGGTTGAAAATAATGGATGAAATTTCTGGCGAAGGTTTTTCCCTGAAAGATATTCCTTCAAACTTTTCATCAATCAATGCTCTAAGATCATCTTCTTCGTGAGGACTGTGCAGTAACCTGATCAGTTCTTCTTTTTCATAGGCGCTTAATGTGCCCGCCACATATTTTTCCAATAATATGCTGAAATCCTTTTTACTCATATACAAAAAATAAAAGCGGTGTGTTGATCAGGAGCTGCACATGAATAAATACCTGCAGCTCATTGTAAGGTGAATGACGCAGAAAAGAAAAAAATGTGAGGATGAGACGAAAAAATTTTTTAAGAAATAAAGAAAGAGGCTGCTAAGGTGAATAACCTGGCCACATTTTTTTGTAAAAAACGGCGGATCACTTTTAACGCCTCGCTTTTATACTGGCGGGCGGCATCGTAGGAGATATTAAGCTGTACAGCGGTATCCTTCAGCGACAAATCTTTATCGCTACTCATGAGATATATTTCTTTTTGGCGCGGCGACAACTGCTTAACCGCCTCGCTTATTAAAGCAGCGGTTTCTTTATATTCCAGTTCCAGTATAGGTTTCCACGTTTTTTCCTCTACCGGAAAAGCACATTCAGCAGGCACGGTATGAGCAGGCATTTTTTTACGCAGTGAAGAAATAATAAGGTTACGTGCAATAGTATGCAGATAATGCTGTATGTGTATAATCTCCGATAGCGTGGTTCTTTTTTTCCAGATAATGAGAAATACTTCCTGCACAATATCTTCAGCCATATTTCTATCGAGTAAATAGTGATAGGCCACTGAATAAATTTTTTCCCAGTACCTGTTATAGAGGAGTGTGAAGGACTCATTGCAGCCTTCTGATAGCTTATGGAGCAGCTCAGCGTCGCTGTATGTTTTGGTTATACTGGTCACTTGGTTAAGGGAAATAAAGCACAACTAAAATAATCTTACGCTTTCACTAAACCAAATATTTCGTCGTGGAAAAAAATAAAAATGTGAAACGTGAAAAGTGAGACGTGCGATGTGTAGCCGGTACGCTAAGCGTAAGACCGTGTACAGGCAAAAGGCAATAGTAAGAAGGCAGTTAATACAAGAGATGGAATTGATAACCATAAACAACAAACGAAAAACCATAAATTATCGCTCGCTATCGCCCACATGCTGCGGATATTTTTCTGCCAGCTTTCTTATATCGTAACTAAAATCAACAAATAATTTTTCCCATCGTTCCGCTGTTTCTTTAGTGTAAGCATAAAATCCTTTGGCATTGGCAGTACCTTTTGCGCCATCAGCTACCATCTTTTCAAAACTTTCAGGCGCACTGGTTGTATTGCTTAATTCAGGAAAAAGATCTTTCATTACTGTTAAGTAAGCAGGAATGCCTGTGATGTCCATAAAGCGAAAGGGTCCCGCAAAAGTTATCCAGTAACCAAGATCGTTGCGTAAAGAACGATCAACATCTTCAACAGTAGCATATCCATTCTCTACTAAATAGAAAGCTTCTCTTATCATAGCGTACATAATGCGGTTGGTAATAAAGCCGCGAATGTCTTTTTTTAGTAAGGATGGTTCTTTACCCCAGGTTTCAGCAAGACTGATCATGGTGTAAGCACATGCGATGTCTGATTCTTTTCCACAAATCACTTCCATAAACCTGGTGATATGCGCAGGTTCAGCCCAATGGATGCCCAATAAACGTTCAGGATGCT
>JBGALP010000172.1:0-10936 GCA_044223805.1 Agriterribacter sp. | reverse complement strand
CGTTTAAAGGAAATCTCATGTTAAGAGGCGTTCCAGTATGTTGATCGAAATCTGTAGCATATCCATTATTATTCTTGTTGGTAATATTGAAGAAATTGCTTTGTGTTACAACTGTTATTTGCTTAATAGACGGCTTGTAATTAGTTCTCCAGTCGAACACTACACCATCCCTGATGCTGTAATCCTTTTTATTTTTTATTTCAATAAGCCATTGTTTCCCTGGGGCTTTGAACTTACCTATAAATCCATATGGTTTTTTAGCGCCATATTTTTGATTTAATGCGGGAATCGGCGACCATTGCACACGTTCCACACTATCATTCTCTATAACCCGGTATTGAAAATCCTTGATATTGTCAGTATTAATTCCAAGAGCTATCACCTCTGCTTCAGAATTATCATTGATAAGGTATGTAGAATAAGAATGTAAGAAAGATTGAACCGGCTCTCCAAAGTAATATGATAGTGACGGATTAAGTTTTACCCCTGTCAATATTGGCGTTTTGGCTTTTCTGTCTGTATGGTACATTTTCTGTTTCCCATTCAGGTAATCAATGAAAGTATACAGGGCAGTATCAGGCGCATTAAAGGTATCTGATTGACGAACACCTGTGGGAGTATAGGTACTTTCAATATCAAAGTATATACAATTGCCGAATTCGAAATTATTGCTTTGTGAAATTCCCTGACATGAAAGAGTTATAAGAAGAATAGTAGTCAGCAAAAATATTTTATTTCTCATCGTGCTTTTTTTGAAATGAAATAATCATTACAAAACTCATAATTATCCAATTTCTTATCAATACAGAATGAGTATCGGGTTTTGTCGGCATAGAATTCAGAAACGCACGGGTATTGCTTCAACTTAAGTATTGTTTTATTTAAAAATACCATACTTTAAATACACCTATCTATAAACCAGATTTTAAGCTTAGTAAGAAAAGTTAACCATCAAAACTTAACCTTATTTGCATATTCAGAAGGTAATAAAGTTATTGGTAATATAGCCTGTATTACTAAGGTTACAATTCTATATGCCATAGGGTATCAAAACATGATGCATCCTCATTTTCAAACCCAAGAAACAACCAGAAGATATCTTACCTGCTAACCGTTTTGTTTGGGTACATCAATCTTATATCGTAATGATGAAAGCAGCATAAGTGTAGAAAAACAAGAGATGTACGCAAAAGATTTGGTTATAGCTATAAGCAATGTACATGGGGAACATTTTACATTGCCCGGCAATCAGTACCGTGCTACACCAAACATTCTTCAATCGCTTTCAGTCCTTTTGTAACAGGAAGATTTTCCCCACAATATTTTATATACGGTTTCTGCTATAGGAGTGTCGGCGCCGATTTCTTTATTAATATTATAAATGCTTTTGCTGGCGTTATACCCTTCAGCAATCATCTTCATTTCCAATTGTGCTGACTGAACAGAATGTCCTTTGCCAATCATATTGCCAAAGGTTCTGTTGCGACTGAACAACGAATAGCAGGTAACCAGCAGATCGCCGAGATAAACGGAAGCCGCGTAATTAGGAGATTTTTTTTGATGAGCTTTACTGGCTGTATGAACACCAACATTGATATTCCGAATGCCTACTTTTTTTAAAAATACGGCCATTTCATCGGCGCAATTAGCTATCAATACACTTAAAAAATTATCACCATAACCCCTTCCATGTGCCATACCTGAGGCAACGGCATAAATATTTTTAAGAATAGCTGCATATTGAACACCGTATATATCAGTGTTAACAACTGTATTAATATAGGGTGTATTGAATACCTGCGCAATTTTTTCAGTGGCTGATTTATGTGTACCAGAAAAAGTAAGATAAGATAATTGTTCAGCTACTACTTCTTCAGCATGGCATGGCCCCATGATGGTAAAATAATTATCAATACTAAAATTGTATTCAGCCTTCAGATAATCGTTTAATAATAAATTGTGCTGTGGTAGCATGCCTTTTACGGCTGAGATGATTTTTTTTCCTTCAAGATCTTTTGCACTGATATCAGCAAACTGTTCCATTACGTAGGCTGATGGTGTTACTACCACAATGTGGTCAGATGCTTTAATAACTTCGGCAGGATTCGTAAATAAGGATAATAACGAAATATCAAAACTGGCAGAGGTAAGATAATTAGGATTGTGATGTCTTTTTTGAAGATGCGTTATCATAGCTTCACTTCTCACGCACCAGTTAATGTGCATTCCATTATCTGTCAGCATTTTTGTGAGCGCTGTTCCCCAACTACCGCTTCCTATAATACCAAACTGCATGAATATTTTTAGTTTATAGTTTTTAGTTTGAAGTTTATCGTTTTAGAACAGACGTGTATTCAACCATAAACCCTACACCTAAAACCCTAAACCTTCTTCTATTTCTTTATTTCAAACAATTGATCTTTGGGCACCACTTTCACTTTAGTACCACTCTTTAATGTTTTGCTTACAATAGTATATGGTCCTGTAATCACTTCGTCCCCTTCATTAAGACCGCTTGTAATTTCAATATTATTAATATCCTGTATGCCGGTTTTTACCTGTACCAGTTTTACCGTATTGTCTTTTTGCAATACAAATACAATCTCCAGCATTCCATCATTAGCAGTTGACTTTGTTGTTTCTGTGCTCATGTTATCCGCTGGAGCAGCAGGTGCCGCATCTTTTTTTACCTCAGTAACTGTTTTGCCCTTCGCAGCCGCTGTATCATTCTTATCTCTTGTAGTAACCGCGTTTAGCGGTACAGATAAAACGTTTTGATGCGTTCTGGTTTGTATATCCGCGCTGGCACTCATACCAGGACGAAAAGGAAATTTTCTTGGTTTAGAAGGATCTAAAAGATCGGCATAAGAATCACGCAGAATACGAATGCGCACTTCGTAATTAGTTACATCGGTACTGGTAGATACAGATGATGCGGTTTGTGAAGCAGCTCCTTTTTGACTGCTGGCAATTTTGGTTACAATACCTTTGAACTTGCGGTTATTGTAAGCATCTACATCTATTATAGATGTATCACCAATATCAATTTTCTGAACATCGTTTTCTCCTACTTCCACTCTTATTTCAAAAACACTGATGTCCGCTATGCGCATCATTTCGGTACCCGCCATCATAGAGTTACCAACTACCCTCTCCCCTTTTTTTACATTCAGTAATGAAACAACACCCGTCATTGGTGATATGAGTTCTGTTCTGCTTAAATCTTTATTGGCCTTTTGTAAATTAGCCGCGGCGCTTTTTGCCTGTGCCTGGTTGCTGCGGATACTCTGAACTGCTGCATTATAATTTGCCTGCGCTGTATTCAAGGTGTTTTGAGCCTGTTCAAATTCAGAAGTAGAAATTACTTTATCCGTCAGCAATTGCTTTTGACGGTTGAAAGTTGCCTTTGCAAGATCCAGCGCTGATTTTAATGCTTCCAGTTGTGCCTCTGAATTAGCTACCAAAGATTGCTGCCCGGTAACCTGTGCCGCTGCCTGATCACGTTGAGTGGCGTATATATCCGCATATATACGCGCCAGCGTTTGTCCTTTTCTTACACTGTCGCCTTCTTCTACGGTAAGCTCAGTTATTTCACCAGATACATCGGGACTTATCTTTACTTCTATTTCAGGATATACTTTTCCGCTTGCGGTAACTATTTCAGTAATGTTACGGCGCATCACTTTTTCTGAAGAAACCTTGGTTCCCTCTTCTTTGCCAATAACTCCTTGCTTTTTCAGCACAATCAGCAATACTACCAGAACCACCAAACTAATAATAATCCAAAGCAGCTTTTTATTCATAAGTTGTGAATTGTAAAATGAGATGATTATAATCTGAGCCCAAGACCTTTGTAATATTCCAATACTTTCATTTTGAATACATAATCATATTGCGATTTTGCCAAATTAATTCTGGCATTATACAAAGCGGTTTGATTAGTAAGCCATTCAATGGTTTGCATTACACCAATATTGTATCTTTTAGTTGCCAGATCAAACGATTTTTCGGCAGTAACTACAGCCTTTTGATTTGCGATATAGGTTTGGAAGGCACCCATTGCCAGGTTATAAGCAGCATATACATCCTGCTTCAACGCAAGGGTGTCTTGCTCTATACTGAGCTTCCTTGCATCAATAACCCATTTTGCTCTTTCCACATTGGCCCTGGCGCTCCACCCATTAAATATGGGTATGCTTAATCCAATACCAATTCCTTGTCCAAAATTATTTTTTAATTGCGTTCCATATCCATCCCACAATTGCCCAAAATTCTTTTTGCTGGTTACATAACTGGTTTGAGGAGAATAAATAAAATATTTATCTGTTCCGTTCAATGCATAAGCAGGTGTTACCTGGTCTGGAACAATTATAGGATTAAGCGATTTAAAAGATGAATTAAAGGCAGAACCCAACTGACCAAAAATGCTGATAGTTGGGTATTGACGCGCCTTGTTTACCAGGTAATTCTTCTCAGCCGCCTTTAATCTGAGATTATTGACTTTAACCTGAGGTTGCGTGCTCATTGCAAGTGCATATACGTTGGCAGGCGATATTTCTAATATATTATCAATTGGAATTTTATCAACCGGAGGCGTTTCCAACTCAAAAGCAACATCTGCCGGTAAACTCAGCAGTGATTTTAATGTAAGCCTGTCTGCTTCTACCTGCGTTTGCGCTGTTATTAATGTTGCGGAATCACGGGCTACCTGCGCTTCCAGCTCTGCTGCATTCAGCTCTGGAAGAGATCCTGCGTCCACCAATTTTCGGGTATTAGATAACTGCGCTTTACTTTGTTGCAATTGTATTGATGTAATTTCAACCTGCTCTTTATCCATCAGCACTATTAAGTATTGTCGTGCCGTATTTAATGCAATATCGTTTTTGGCCTTATCCACGGCGGCGAGGTCTGCCTGGTTGGTAAAACTATTTGCTTTTACAACGTTGTTTTTACTATTCCAGTTAAATATAGTAACCTGTGAGTTTAAGCCCATTTGCTCATACATCAGATTATTGTCTGTATATACGTTGGTAGAATAATCCAACGATCGTCCAAAAGAAAAACCATGATTGTCGGAGAAATTAAGCGAAGGATAACGATCGAATTTACTTTGCTTGAGATCTATAGCTGATGTTCTTGCAGTAATATCAGCTTGCCGCACGCTAATATTTCTACTCATTGCATATTCTACCACACGCCTCAAATCCCATTTACTACTGTCCTGGGCTTTCACAGTTAGGTTAGCCATTACGACAATAATCGTCGCAAGGCATAAAAATAATCTTCTCATGAAACAAGTTTATTATATAATAAGCTGCGTATTCTTAAATATAAGAACAAGCGGAAATTATCTACAAATATTCAACTAAAAAAACATTTGACAAAACCTCTCATATATTATTTAAAGCCTGGCTTAAATCATTTATAATATATTCAGATTCTTCCTGCCCTACATACAAACGCAGCATCCTTTGACTTTTTTTTGTAATATCATATTGCGAAGGATCAACGGAGGCGCAACCCGGGATGATGAGCGATTCATAGCCGCCCCAACTAACAGCCATGAGTACATGACGCAGACTTTCGCAAAAAGTTACAATATCTTCTATACGATTAACTTTAACATAAAACGAAAGCAGTCCGCAAGCGCCGCTCATCTGGCGTTTTGCCAACCCGTATTGGGCAAAGGTTTCGTCGTGCGGAAAAATTACGCCATCAACTTTGGGATGATTTTTTAAAAAGTTCAATACCTGCTTTGTATTGTCTGTTATTTTCTGCAAACGTATCGGAAGCGTTCTTAAACCTCTTATCAGCAGCCATGCATTAAAAGGAGATATACCCGTGCCCGCGGTACAGAATTCATTTTCAAAAATCTTTTTCATCATAGCTTGTGTGCCTGTTAACACTCCAGCCACTACATCACTATGTCCACCAATATATTTGGTGGCAGACTGTAAGCATATATCAATACCCAATGCTAATGGTTTTTGATATAATGGAGAGCAATAACTATTATCACATATGGTAAGAATGCCTTTCGCTTTTGCCAATGCTGCAATTGCTTCCAGGTCCTGCAGATCAAGATTCCATGAATTGGGCGTTTCAAGATAGATAATGGTAGTGTTTGGCAAAATGGCTTTTTCAAAATTTTGTACCTGGGTGCCATCTACATAAGTAGTAGTTACGCCAAATCTTGGCAAAATAGCATTGAACAATTTTTGCGCCCACGTATAGGGTTTATTAACCGATACTATATGATCACCTGATTTTACATTTGCCATCACCGCGGCGTATATGGCCGATGATCCACTATTGAGCACAAGACAATCTTCCGCTTCATCCAATGCCGCTAATTTTTTTCTTAATATGTCAACCGTAGGGTTAAGCCCGCGGGTATAGATATACCCCGTATACTCATCTTCAAAAAGGCGGCGCATATCTTCCACCTTATTAAAAACAAAGTTGCTGGTTTGTATAATAGGTGGGGCAACTGCATTAAAATATTGTTCCCGCTCTTCTCCCAGTTCATTAATAATGTAAGAAATATCCATATAGTTAAACAGGCTTTCTGTGATAAAATAAAAAATATACGGCAGCTAACACCAGCAGCAAGCTAACGCCGGTAAGCGCCGCCCTGGGCTTATCAATAATAACCGCTATAGCAATACCCGCGTAAGAAAGTACAAACAATACTGCCAGCAACGGTGTCCATTTTGTCCATGTACCTGTAACTGCCTGTTGATTTGTTTTTCTTTTGCGGAGTATAAAAAGCGTAGCGGCAGAAGTACTCATTCCTATACTATCTAAAAAAATACTAAAGCCAAGTATATTATCTACTTCTTTTCCAAAAAAAGTGATAATAATAGTAATGCAGGCAAAAACGGTTAATCCACCGGTGAGCGCCTGCGTTTTGGTATGCCGTAATGAAAAGAAGCGGGGCAATACCTTATCCTGGCTCATGGCATACATTACCCTTGGATTACTCATGAGGCTCACATTTACATACGCCAGTACAGAAAGAAACATAAGCCCATCAAATACCTTTGCGCCGGTGGTGCCAAACCAGGCTTCACAGAGCAGCGCACCAATAGCAGAAACATTTTTCATCCGCTCATAACCTATCACCTGCGTATAAGCGAAGTTTATACCCAGGTATAAAAAAACAGAAATTAATATGCCGCTGATAATAGCTTTGGGAAAAATGCTGCTTTTTTCTACCTCGCTTCCGAAATTGATAGTTTGCTGATAACCCCCGTACGAAAAAAAAACCGGTACCAGGCTAACCATAAACAGCGTAAGCCAGTTATTACCGTTTAAGTGGTATACGCTTGCATGCTGCGTATACCCATGCGGTTCTACCACTACACCTTTTAATACACTGGCTATTAGCAACAGCATTAAGGCCAGCTTTACAATAGTTAGTATATTCTGCAGGCGGCTGCTTGTGCGTAAACCCAGCAGGTTAACCGTGTAAAATAAAAATACCGCTATAATAGAAACCGTGATAGTGAAAGCAGTCCCGGATGGAACGCCGAATAATAAATCGCTGATATAATCCGCTCCTATTAATGCTACCACTCCCAACGATGCCGCATTGCTAACGAGTATGAGCGCATTTACTGTAAAGCCTATGGCAGGATGATAGCACTCGGCGAACACTTTATAATAACCACCCATAACGGGTAGCCGTAGTCCAATTTCAGCATAGGTTAAAGCACCGCACAAAGCAATAAGACCGCCCGCCAGCCATGCTGAAAAAAAAATGGTGGAAGAACCTGAAGACGCGGCTACTTTAGCTGGCGTTCCAAAAATACCCATACCAATAATGAGACTTACCACTATCATGGTAAGTGAAAAATAACCCAATTGGTTTTTGGATGTCATGTGGTGAAGATATTTATTTTAGCAACACCAACACTGAATAGGGTGCACTCCAAATTATCGCTGTATTTTTTCACCTCACCCCTCAATTCCCCTACTCCACCTACGGTGTAGAGGGAGCATGGTGCTACAATTTGGAATGCACCCTACAATGGCAAAATACACTTGTGTAAATGAAGCAATAATTATTATTTTCCTTTACCCTTTAAAATTATTCTGAGGGTATGCAGCATAATATTAAAATCGAGCGCGAGTGAAATGTTTTCTATATATATCAGGTCGTACTGCATCCGCTCAATTATTTCATTAATATTTTCCGCGTAGCCAAACTTTATCATTCCCATACTGGTTATACCAGGTTTTACTTTCAGCAGGTATTTAAAATAAGGTGTTTGTTCGTTGATTTTTTGAATATAATACGCACGCTCAGGTCGCGGACCTACCAAACTCATTTCATCTTTTAGTACATTCCAGAACTGAGGCAATTCATCAATACGCCATTTACGCATTATTTTTCCCCAGGCGGTAATGCGGGGGTCGCCATAAGAAGAAAGTGCTGGTCCGTCTTTTTCAGCATCGGCAACCATGGAGCGGAACTTATACATGTTAAATGGCTTGCCCTTATACCCTATTCTTTGTTGTGCGTAAAATACCGGCCCGGAAGAAGATAGCTTTACCCTTATAGCTGCATACAACATGAGTGGCGATAAAAAAATCAACCCCAGCAGGGAAACAGCAATATCTGTTAATCGTTTAAGATGTTGCTGCCACTCAGGAATCAATCCTTTTCTGATGCCTATCAACGGAGCATCCAGTATATTATTTGTTTTTACAGAACCTGCTAATATATCAAGATGGTTAGGTGCCATTTTAATTTCTATATCTTTTTCACTGATGCGGTTAACAATGTCTGTTATATCTTTTGCAGAAGAGCCGTCCATAGCGATGATCACCTGGTCTGCACGCACTTTCTCAAGAATCGTTTCAAGTTCCTCTGTAGTGCCAAGGCATGGCATGTATTTTTTTAGTCCGTTTTTGGAGAAGCCCGCATCTATATAACCGGAAAATTTATAGCCAAGCAGGTACTGATTTTTTTTGATGTCCATAAATACCTGCAGCGCTGTTGGAGTATTACCAATGATAACAGTATCGAACCATACTTTTTCTTTTATTAATTGCCGTCGTGCACGGTTTAATATAAAAGATCTTCCCAACCATATCAGCACAATGTGGCAAACAAATAAAGTTAAAAAAGCTTTATAATAATAGGGATAGTTTACCTGTTTATCGTCGAGCACCAGTATAAAAAAAAGTATGAGGCAACCAAGTAAGGTACATATGAAGGTGGTAGTAAACTCTGACAGTCTTGATTTAGCATATACCGGGCGATGATAACTGCCCACCAACAGAAATAATGTGATCCATCCTACGGGAATAATAAAAATGCTTGCTACAAATAAATTATTACCAGCCAACTCACCGCTTATGTTAAGTGGCAAACCTGTTAAATGTTTACGCACAAAAAAAGCAATAACCCATGCAAAAGCAGCAGCCACATAATCGCTGATTACATACCAGGCTACAGGTATTTTATGCCGGTTCTTCATGGCGTGGGTAAACGAAGCATTTTATTTTACGAGGTAATTGGCAGACTGTATTTTCTGCAATATCTGGTGCGCCACATCCATCGCCAATAAACCATCTACTTCCGAAACAAGCGTGGGTTTGTTCTGCACAATAGCATCAACAAATGCCTGAAGTTCCAGCAATATAGCATTAGCATCGGGCACTACCGGATTGGCAATAGCTATCACTTTTGTTCCCGATGGCGTTTCAATATCAAAAGTAAAAGCGTCTTTATCCTGCTCTTCTTTTAGTTTGATGATCTCCGTTTTCTTCTCTAAAAAATCAATACCGATATAAGCATCTTTTTGAAACAGGCGCATTTTGCGCATTTTTTTCATGGAAATTCTTGACGAAGTGAGATTAGCCACGCAGCCATTATTAAATTCAATACGCACATTGGCTATATCAGGCGTATCCGTCATTACAGTTACACCGCTGGCAGATATATTTTTCACATCGCTTTTTACAATACTTAATACAATATCAATATCGTGGATCATCAGGTCCAGTATCACGCTAACTTCCGTACCACGCGGGTTGAATTGCGAGAGGCGGTGTACCTCAATAAACATCGGGTTAAGCTTATATCCCCTTAGAGCCAGGTAGGCAGGATTGAATCTTTCCACATGCCCAACCTGCATTTTTATATTGGCTTCTTTAACCAGCTTTACTATTTTATTTGCTTGCTCCATGGTATCTGCAAGCGGCTTTTCAACAAATACATGTTTGCTTTTGCGGATGGCTTTTTCACACAAATCGAAATGAAAAGTGGTAGGCGCCACTATATCAATAGCATCGCAGGCGTCAATTAAAGCGTCAGCGTCATCAAACCGTTTAATATTATATTGCTTAATAACCGCGTCGGCATTACTATCATCAGGATCATAAAAACCCGCCAACTCCACTTCTTTTATTTTTTGCCAGTTATTAATATGGAATTTGCCCAGGTGGCCTACGCCAAAAATGCCCACTTTAAGCATGAAGTATCATTTAAGGGTCAAAGATAAGCTTTGATAAGTTTAGGCTTGTGTTTGAAATGATGATCATCAGGTGGCTAAAACAGGTAATTCTTTATAATATGAGTTAGAATATTAGTTGAAAAAACTTTTTGAAGGGAAGCCAAAATTACTATCTTTGCCGTCCTGAAAAACGAGGGTAGCAATACCTGAGTAGGAAGGATCGGTAGTTCAGTTGGTTAGAATGCTGCCCTGTCACGGCAGAGGTCGCGGGTTCGAGTCCCGTCCGGTCCGCTTTTTAACTTCGTAAGTCGCTATTTATTAGCGACTTATTTGTTTTTGGTCTCAATTTTGGTCTACAAACTTTTACCATTCTAACCTACTTTATGCAGTTTTAACTCTAATGTAAAGAGGGTTCTATAAAGTTAGACAATTTAGAAATACTGCGCCCCTGTTAAAGCAAAATGTAGTAC
>JBGALP010000171.1:0-10544 GCA_044223805.1 Agriterribacter sp. | reverse complement strand
TCGTTATTAAATTCTTCAGATAAGTAGTCAGAAAGAGCATCAAGCAAATCACCTAATAAATCATCGAAAGGCATAATAAAATATGTGGTATTTAAAAGCCTGTATAAATAATGTTAGGGGGAATTCTCATTTAAGCGCACCGCACAACACCATGTACATTCATTATTTGTCTGTTTCGCTTTTCCATTCGTGCTCAATGTTTACCATTAGCAACGCATTATCAAAAATCACGGAGCCTTTCGGAAAAATTTCTTCATTTTCAAAAAAACTGGATCTTGCATGTAAAACTTCAAGTGGTTTTACTTCCCACTTGTATGCCTTTAACCTCAACCCATCAAACTTTTTTTGTTTGGTGAGTATCCAAGGTCTCCGTTTTTAAAGAAAGATGAGGCGTTGTTTAAAGTTCCAAAAATTGATTTACTGCTAAACAAGTTGGTTTCACTGGCATCAATTGCAATTTCCGTGTTGTCGGAGCTCCTGAAATCAATGTGATAATTTCCGTTTCTTTCTTCTACGTTAAATTTTGCATGTTGATGTTTGCCTGGAAACAGTCGTCCCCCCAAAAGTGTGTTTAATTTTAATGAAGTGTCTCTGCGTGGAATATAAACACCGGATTTTATTACACCAGCTTCATCCCATTCTACTGCTATTCTGTGCGCACCATTTTCAGAACTTACTCCCACAAAATCAGGGAGCCCTTTTGGTTTGATGTTTTTTAACCGGATCAGACAAATTCCAACTATAGCTTTGTCTTTATAAATTTGAGGTCGGAAAGGAGCCGGAACATTTTTTTTTATCACTTCGGGATCAGCAGTGAAGTTCATTAAAATCCTTCTATCAATATATCCGTGAATTGTTGGAATTTTCATTGGTTGTCTTTTTGCCAGTATAAGTTATTCATAAATTTACACTATTATGGCGCGTCTCTCAAAACATTCACATTGCAATTAATAAAACAGGTCTAAGTTCTGTATGCCGGTGCAAAACCAATAATCAATCCTTAACCTTTCTTGCCCACATCTTCTTACTCCATAACTTTACTTCTTATAACTATTTGTTTATGGCTTTACGAAAAAGAATCAATCTGCGCTTAAAGGATAATAACGATACCGGTTTTGGAAGCAACGCAGGTAACTATGGCGGTCGCTTTGTAAATAAAGATGGCAGCTTTAATGTAAAAAAAGAAGGTCTTCCTTTCTGGGACAGATTCAGCATGTTTCATACCATGCTCGACTTATCCTTATGGAAGTTCATAACTATCATCGTACTTGTGTTTATTGTAATCAATCTTTTTTTTACAGCGGCTTTTTATATGGTGGGCATTTCGGAGTTCACGGGTATGATCACCAAAAACAACTGGTATATTTTCAGAGAACTGTATTTTTTCAGTACAGAAACGTTTAGTACAGTTGGGTACGGAAGAGTAAACCCCGTGGGAGGCTTGGCAAACTTCGTTGCCGCGGCAGACGCGCTTTCGGGTTCGTTATTTTTTGCGCTGGTTACCGGTTTAATGTATGGACGTTTTTCAAAACCTAAAGCGCATATCAGGTTTAGCAGGCACGCTCTCATCAGTCCATATAAAGATATCAGTGGACTTATGTTTCGTTTTGTAACTACCAAAGACAGGCATACACTTACCGATGTAGAAGTAAGAGTTAACATGAGCTTGCTGGTACAGGAAAACGGGGCTAGTGTATATAAGTTTTACAGCCTGCCGCTGGAACGTACTAGGGTGGATAACCTGCCTATGAATTTTACAGTGGTGCATCCTGTTAATGAAGAAAGTCCAATATTAGGTTTGTCTTATGAAGACATGAAGTTGGCTGATCTTGAACTGTATGTATACATAAAAGGATATGATGATGCTTATTCAAACCAGGTGTTGCAGCGCACATCTTACACCTTTGAAGAAATTATTTTTGATGCCAAATTTGTACAGATGTACCGCGAAAGCGAAGACGGCATGACAACCATTGTAGAGCTGCATAAATTAAATGAATATAAAGAGGTAAAGGCGCTGAATTAATTGAGATTACAATTGTGTTGCAAGTGCTGGTCAAAATATAAGCGGATTGATGAGATATAAGCCGGATCAGCACTGGCCATAGGGCAGTAAAAAAGGGTTCCCATCCTTGAAAGGCGGGAACCCCTATTATATAGGAGCACTTAATACTTATCCTTTACGCAACAATATTTTTTTAGTTTGAAAATCGTTTGCCGTATTGATAATTTCTACTAACAGCGGCCAACGTTTGGCAGGTTCGAACGCATTATTATATGTCTTAACAACCCTTACTTTGAGGGTATTGCCGTCCTGCTTGGCGTCTACCACAAAACTACCTGTTTCATTAGTTTTGTTTACAACCAGTTTATCTAATCCTTCCGCCTTGTATCCCTGTGGAACTTCGAAAGCTATATTATATTGAAAAGTGCGGGAACAGGGCATATATACATCCACATTTCGTTCTATCTGTGTGGGTTTCAACTGCAACTGACTACCAATGAGTTTACCAAGATCTACAATATAATTGTTGCCACCTTTCTTCACCCATCCATCAATAGCAAATTGAGTTGAATAAATGAAATCCGGTTTTGTATGACGAAGTCCCATATTGTCTATACGATATAGCGTAACATCTTTTGGCTTTTCATTAAACTGATCGGCTATTTCGTTAATAAACCTGTCTTTCCATTCATTACGCGCCTTTGCAAATGCCGCTGTATACTCGTCTGCCAGTGAACGGTTTTTTCTGCTGTCGGCAAACTCCTCCATAAAAGATTCTCTTACGCCAAGCGCTTTTCTTTCTTCATCATAATAATCTTCAAACAACAGTAACCTTTTTTGCTCACCCATCCGCATTTGTCCTTTTAACACTGTTTGCCTGTTTATTTTGAGCTGCTCCATATTATCTGAAAGCGATATTCTCAGATTTTCCAGCTGCACATTACTTTTTGCTGATGACTTCCCGATATTTTCCATAGCCTCATCATCAAGCCGTATAGACGACTTACTAAAGCCTTTTACTATAATGGTAGGATCCTGCTGCCCTTCATATTCCGCGGGAATGTAATTGCAATTGGTAAATACCCCTTCCGCGCACATATATATCGTTACGTCTTCTGTTGTTTTAATTATGTATTCAAAATCGTCTACCAGCATTACCTGTTTGGTGTCGGGGCCGTAAACGGAAGTAGCAAGTATGATTTCATTTTTTACACCAAGTTTATCCAGAATCAAACTAAGCAGTAACAGGAATTTCTTTTTGTTAGGCGCCTGGTAATTCCTTTCAATACCTACGTTTATTTTATCTGTAGCATCAACCTTATAAAAGGCAATGTACCTGAAGGCATAATAAATATAATAAGGAAAGCTGTCTCTTGGCAGATCATCGTGCTTGCGCATGCGTTTGATCATGGACTTTATTTCGGCAGACAGCCCTTCTGCTACTAAACCAAGTTGTGAACCATAAAAATCTTCTTTCATATCAACCTTGGCATCTTCAATAATCTGTTGGAATGGTTGATTGCGGTAAACTTCGCCTTCCTTTCTTTTTATTTTTCGTGGTCCACCAACGCGTATGTTTAAACGAAGTATGGGTAACTGCCTTGAGGGAGACATCCACAAATCAACCGGGGATTTAGAAATGTTCTCATATTCCGCATCCAGTATATTATCTTCATCCGCATCTTTTTTTACCTTGAATTCAGGCGCGCCATTCATTGCCCTGTATTCAACAGCACAGGTTGGTCCAACTTCACAATGCACAGAGTAATGCAGTATGGGTTTATCATCGCCAAAAATAAAAAGATAAGGTTCTGTTCTGTAACCTACAGCTTCTTCTTCCTGCTGGCTTACAAAATAATCTATCATGTCGCCTACTTCCAATCCGGAAACGGCCACCTTGCTTTTTTGTTCATCGTTATCATTTTTAGTCATTACCTCTTCATCTACATTTACTTCTTTTATACTGCCATCTGGTTTTATAATGCGAATGCCAAGCACAGTCATCCTGCCTTTTAGTTTTCTCGAAAAAAACTTCGCCAGCTTTTTCGATTTCTGGTAACTGAATTCAGAGTATTCGTCTAGCGTTGCTTTATCATTTATTTTTATCAGCTCCCTGTAAGTATTAGTAAAATAGATCTCTTTGTATTTTACCGCTGTTAATACAAGGAATTTGAATTTACTTTTGCTGATGGCTTTTATTTCCTGGTGACGCGCCACTATAACACCTGGTTCATTGGCATAGGCTGCCGGAACAGTTCGGTTTTTAAACGCTGGAATATCCCAACCCCATACTTCTTTGCGCACGTCCTCTACTCTTTTTTTATACTCGGCATCGGTTTGCGAAGTAGCATGCAGGCAGATGGCAAGGATCGTTGCTATCAATGCAATTGTTTTTTTGTATATCATTTTGCTTGTTTGGAAGTTATTGTGAGGTTTATTTTTTACTGAGCGTTACCTGCTCGTTATAACATTTTTTTAATTGTGAAATACTGGCGTTCCACTTTTCAAAAGCCGATTTGCGTAAGCGGGTATCCTTTATGGTGAGCTCTTTGCGGTAAACCAGTTTTTCGCCAATGGTTTTATAACTTACCTTAAAGCTGTAAGTCGGCTCATCAATATTTAAGCCTATGGGCAATTCATTTACTTTATATCCGGCAGGAACGGTAAGTTCTGTTTCATATACCAGGTTTTGTTTGTAAGGAAACACCCAGTCTGAAGTTCTCTTTTCTGTATTGATGTTTGCATTTTCCATATCTTTTCTAAAGTCCATATCTATATACAGCTCATCTCCAAACCCAGCTATGGCATCTTTATAAGCCAGTTTATAATTAATGTCAAGACCATTATTGCGCTCGTTAAGATCAGAAGTTTGTAGTTGTGTAATAACATATTTCTGATTATTCTCTGATAAATACGATTGCAATGCGGTTGTTAGTTTGTCTTTTTTCAGGCTATGTATCTGGTCCAGCAACCACTCTTTACTCTCGCCAATAAATTTATGTACCGCCGTACCGGAAAGATTATTGCCATCTATTGACACAACTCTTCTTTCGAAATCGGTATTTTGCGTTGGCGTACGTACCGGAATTTTTTCCAGTATATATTTTTCTCCGTCTTCTATCAGCACCTGCCTACCCTGTATACGTTCTGCATATTGATCAAAACCGATATAAGTTTCAGTAGCATCCAGGAAATAAAATTTCCCTTTATACTTCAATGCGCAGATCATGTGATTATCTACTGAAAGCGAAGGGGTAGAATAATCATATGCAATATGATTGGTGCCGATCCAGCAAAGCCGTGAATCAAATCCTGCCGCCTGCAATAGTTCTTTGGTAAGATTAGCCATTCCCTTACAATCGCCATATTTCTTTTTTAATACTTCCTGTGCCTTCTCGGGTTTGAATCCAGCAATGCCATCTTCAAAAGCGATATAGCGGATATTATCCTGTACATATTTGTATATGGCTTTTACTTTTGCAGTATCATTGGTAATACCTTTAGTTATCTCTGTTGCTTTTTCTTTTACTGTTGTGGCATCATTTCCTATTTGTAACACCAGGTGCCTGTACCATGCATATTGATCGGCAACGGTATTGAAATAGGTTACTTTACTTTCCTTCGTATCAGCATACTGACTTAGTATTAACAGGTGAGGATAAGTATAAGATGGACCGGGTGCTCGTGGCTCATTTTTTCTTGCGTCTAACTGTTGTATAGTGTAGGTATAAATTACCGCGTTATCTTTTTTTTCAGTTTGTTTGTTGATCTTGTATCCTTCAAAATTCATTTCCTTAATAGCCAGGTGCATCCACTGAGGTACTACCAGTACTACCTGTTTGTTTTCTGTTTTATATGATTCTGAAAAATAAACAGTGGTGAAGTAGCGCGGATCAGTTATGGTTTTATTGATCTGCACTTCACTCTCCGATCCTTTTTTCTCCAGCGGCAATTGGAAATAGCAAACACGCGCATCCGAATAAAAAATACTTTCTACTGAATAGTACTCATAAGAGGGGCGTATATTCCTCGCTTTTTTACCATCAACCAGGATATTTACTTCATTAATAGAAGACTGGTCATCATAAAATTCAACAAAAGGAAGATCGGTGCGAAACCCGTCACAGCGAAATACGGTGTTGGACAGTTCATTGATCAAAACGGGATTGGTGGCATTGCCATATGCAAATTCGTATCGTTCTGTTTTATTTTTTATTACAACATTATTGTCGTCTCCTGCTGGTGTGTGTGGTGTGGCAATAGTGTGCAAATGAAATAAGCATATAATAACGGGAAGCAACAGTACGTGCCTTTTTATTTTGTTCATGAGGTTATAACCTTAAGGATGAGGGTTTTATATTTTACTATCTGCAAAAATAGCAAGTATCATGAACATGAACGGACGTTCTATGGAAAAAATATCCTAAACGGCTGAGTATAAAAAAGATAACGGAGTAATTTGCGTTGTGTTAAACTGCAGATGCAGCCAGTTGAAAGCCAAATTCACTACCTGACCCAATTTCGCTTTTAACCCATATGTTACCACCCATTGCTTCAATAAAGTCTTTTGAAATGGCCAATCCCAGACCTGTGCCTTCCCGTTTGCTGCCAGGCACTTTGTAGTAACGTTCAAAAATGCGCGAAAGATGTTCGCTTGCAATGCCAATACCGTTATCTGTAACGGTAAAGCTCACCTGACCTTTATCTGCCTTGGCGCTAACCAATATTATTCCTCCATTGTTGGAATGCTTAATGGCATTGGTGAGAAAATTGTTCAACACCCACCCTGTTTTTTCAATGTCTGTTTTAAAGGCGGGTATGTGGTTGTCTATTTGTTTCTGAATAATGACTTCTTTTTCCCTGGCGGCACTTATTACCGTGGAGATAGCTGCATCAATAATAGTATCAACCTGTGCCGGCTGCATGTTAAGCTGTATATGTCCGGCTTCTACCTGCGACATATTCAACAGTTCGCTCAATATCCTGAGCATGCGTTTATTGTCTTCCTTAAGATGATCAACCAAATCTTTTTGTTCTGATGAAAGTGTTCCTGTTCTTTCATCGCTCAGTAGTTTTAATCCAAAATCAGATGAAGCCAATGGTGTTTTTAATTCGTGCGAAATAGTAGCAATAAAATTGGTTTTGGCTACATCCAATGCTTTAAACGATGTAATATTTTTGAGCACAACTACCTTGTTGCCTTGCGCTTCTCCTGAAAGTTCTATGATCTCTTTGCTGAAGTAATTTTCTTTTTCATCTACCACCACTTTAAACAGCGCCGTATTTTTTTCATTCATCAAAAAACGGAATAAATCATTACGGTCACTTATTTCGTTAACGGTTTTGCCTACCATATCATCTGTTTGCAATCCCAGTAATTGCAGGGCCTGGTTGTTGGCAAATAAAATAATATCCTTTTTATCAATACCAATACTCGCGTCTTTTAAGCTGTTGATAACTGCTTCAGCACGGCTTTTTTCGAACAGGAGTTTATTAAGATTACTGTTGGTATAGTATTCGAGTACGGCAGCCATGGTGTTAAACGATTCCGCCATTTCTCCAAACTCATCGTTATTTTTAAGATGGATGCGATGGCTGTAATTTTTGGCGGCAATTTCCTGGATACCCTTTGTGAGTTCTTTGATGGGATTGGTTATTATAAAAGGAAAATTGTACGAAAAGGTTATTGCTACAAGGAAAATCAGCGCAGCTATAAGTGAAATATAAGTCAAAGCTTTCTCCGCATTTGCTTCGGCCTTTTGATTTTTTATTTCTATGGAGTGCATGTTAAGATAAAGCACTGACTGTAAATAATGGTTTATCTCTTTTTCAAGTACTGAAGATGTATCATGCTGTTTTAGTTTGCTGAATGCAACGCGCAAAGACTGTGTAATTTCTTTTTCACCTGGCTCGGTAATATTGGCTTCCTGTAATTGAAGATTTTGTTCAAAGTGATTGATTGAAATATCAAAGTTCAAATCAATACTATCAAGTGCACGTTGCATGTTATGCGCATACTGCAGCGATTCGTAGTTGTTGTGTAAAATGGCTTTTGAATCGTTTTTTAATTGCACCAGGTAATAAATACCAATGCCACCTGCCAGCAACAGTAATGCAAAAAGAAATAATGTTCCAAGCCTTATTTTGTTTTTTACACTTGCCATTATGAAAGAATTACAATATCTACATCGTTTTGAGAGAGTGTTTTTAGCAACTGGTTAAATACGCCTGTGCGTAAAATAATCTGGTAAATATTCAGGTGAGGTTTGCCAATACATATTGTAGAGATTTTCTTTTCCAATACGGTTTCCATAATACCTTCTGTTATATTATCGTTTTTCTTCCTGATTACTTCCGCACCCAATTCGGTTGCATTTTTAAAGTTATTGATTAAATGCCGTTGGGCGGCTAAGGAAATTCTATTGGCATTTTCTTTGGGTGTTTGCACATACAGTATATACCATTTACTATTGTAATACGATGCCAGCCTCGCTGTTTTGCGAATGATGCGCTGCGCTATTTCGTGATTGGATGAAATACATGCCAATAACTGTTCATGCCTGAACGATTGTTGTTTTGAGGTAATCTCATAATCCACCTTTCTTTCTACCTGCCCGGCTACTTCCTTTAACGCCAATTCTCTTAACTGCAGAATTTTTTCAGGCTGAAAAAAGTTAGTAAGCGCTTGTTGTACCTTAGCAGGATCGTAAATTTTCCCTTCTTTTAATCTTTTTATCAACTCTTCTGCTGTAAGATCAATATTTACTACTTCATCCGCTACCTGCAAAATTTTATCAGGTACACGTTCTTTTATTTCAATGCCCGTAATTTTTTTTACTTCTTCATTAATACTTTCTATATGCTGAATGTTTACCGCACTTATCACATCAATACCAGCTTCCAGTATATCAAATACATCCTGCCAGCGTTTTTCATTTTTACTACCGGGTATGTTGGTGTGCGCTAATTCATCTACTATAACAACAGCAGGTTGTAATAACAGGATAGCCTGAACATCCAGCTCTTCCAGTCGTTTGCCTTTATAAAACACTTCCCGTCTTGGTATAATGGGTAAACCTTCTATCAAAGCATGCGTTTCTTTTCTTCCATGGGTTTCAATATAACCTATGCGTATGTCTACACCATCATTCAATAAAGCATGAGCTTCCTGCAGCATCCGATAGGTTTTTCCAACACCAGCGCTCATGCCGATGTATATTTTTAGTTTCCCCGGCTTGTAAGATGTTGGAATCGCTGTATCGTTTGGTGTTACCTGCATTTATTGATAAGTATTTTTTTATTGGGTTTAATTGAGCGCGTCTAAAGCAACGTTCAGCTTAAGCACATTTATTTTTGACGGTCCGAATAATCCAAGCAATGGCTTTTCAGTGTGTTCATTTACCAACGCAATAAGTTTATCAGCAGGCATTTTTCTTATATCCGCTATACGATTAACCTGTATTAATGCAGCTTCTACGGAAATATCGGGATCCAGCCCGCTGCCTGAAGCCGTAACCAAATCTGCGGGTATCTGTGCTTTTGTAATGCCGGGATTATGAACCAGCAGTGTATCTATGCGTTGCTGCACGGTGGCCAAATAATCGGGATTGGACGGACCTTTATTACTACCGGCGCTACCTGCAGCGTTATATGCTACAGCAGAAGGTCTTCCCTGGAAATATTTATCGTTGGTGAATTGTTGCCCTATATTGGCATACCCAACTACTTTTCCATTTACCAATATTTTTTCGCCATTGCCGGCACCAGGCGTCATCTTTCCAATGCCTGCTATAAGAAGTGGATAGATAACGGAAAGTGATACTAATAACCCAACGGTTAACCTGAGTGATATACTTAAGTTTTTTTTCATAAAAAATATTTTAATAATTGAAGTTTTGCATACACAACATGAGAATACATTATTAATAATTACATTTGTTTAAAAGATTTTATGGAAGCTGTTATAAAAGTGTCGGGAGACGAGTTTGATGAAAACCTTTTTAATAAAATCAAGTTGCTGCTTAAAAGCATCAATACAAGCTCTGAGACGGAAATTGTAATCAGAATTGGTACTCGTGTTGCTTCCGGCCTGCTTGAAGAAGATTCCGCTGCATACCTTACAAAATTAAATCGCTCTATAAAAGAAGTTGAAGAAGGAAAGGGGATGACTTTTACTATGCAGGAGTTGGAAGCATACCTCAATAAAAATTTCCATAAATGAGAAAAATTATTTTTTCTCCAACCGCGCTTGCTGACCTTCAATTGTTTAAAAGTGGAAATCAAAAACTCGTTTTTAAAATCTTTGAACTGATCAAGGACATTCAGAATAGCCCTTTTCAAGGTATTGGGAAACCTGAACCGCTCAAAGAAAATTATAAAGGCTTTTGGTCGCGAAGAATTAATGATGAACATCGTTTAGTATATAAAATTTCTGAAGAGTTTATTGAGATATATTCCTGCCATGGACATTACCAGGATTAATTACATCCACCATCCCAATATCATGTCAATAATTTTTATCCCGATAAATGGTACAATA
>JBGALP010000170.1:0-10672 GCA_044223805.1 Agriterribacter sp. | reverse complement strand
ATGGGTGGTGGTAAATACATTTTGCCTGTAAACGCCGCTATAAGAAAAGGAATTAAAAAGAATAAGGGCGCTATGGTAAAAGTTCAATTAATGCATGATAAGCCATATGAATTATTGCCTGAGTTGATGGAGTGTCTTGCTGATGAACCTAAGGCATTAGATTTTTTTAACAGCCTTCCCAAATCGCATCAGAATTATTTTTCCAAGTGGATTGAAAGCGCAAAAACAGAAGCCACAAAAGCTAAACGGATCGCTATGACCGTTGATGCCGCTTCAAAAAAATGGGGCTACGCTGAAATGATAAGAGCCGCAAAAAACCCCGGGTAGACATCCGGGGTTTATTTATGCAACTATATCTGCTTGTGTATAGTGTAAGTTTACAAAAATTTTATTTTGCCGAATTCTGATTTGATATTGATTTTAGAAGCGCCTTTCCCCGCTGTACCTGAATAATGCTTATCGAATCTTATTCCTTTTTTGCCGTTATCTTCTTCTTTTATAGCGTAAGAAGTACCGTTATCTACATCGCCAAAGTTTGTTTTTATATCAAAATCAGCTGAAATGTCTTTGCCTAAATTTATTTCAACAGTTGAGTAAGATGATTTTACGTTGAGTTGTGAAATGGAATTATCTAATTTAATATTCACTGCTTCACAAAATTCAAATACGGAGCTTACATCGCCGCTGAATTTTCCTAAGGTTGCTTTGGAAAACTTTATGGTTACTTTTCCATTGTTTACCCATTCAATATTAGCTTTACCAAATTCTACATGCACCTGTTTGGCATTGCTTAATTTGCCGGCGGTAAGGCTGCCGAATTTACTTTGTAAAGAAACCTCGCCTTTATAATCGCCTATAACCATTGCACCAAATGAGTTTGATGCATCTAAAGGATTATTAGCGGGAAGATATACAGCGTAATTGATCTCCATTCCTTCTTCCTTATAATCCTGTTTGCCTTTTTTGTTGGTGGTATTTATGTTATCTGCTTTTGTTTTAAAATAAACGCCATCACCGTTTTTGCCATCTTCAATACGAATATTATCCAGGATTTCCTGCGCTTTTTCAGCCGTTGCTGACTTAGCAATAATGGTCACATCTACTTTAATTTCGTTTTTATCCCAGGTATTGAATTTCATTTCTCCAAAAGAATTCTCAAGCTTTATGCGATCGTTGTTGTTTACAGCGTAGGATTTACTGTAACTTTTTCTTTTCTCTACTACGGGATCGGTGGTTGCCCAGCAACATACATGGATGGTTAGTAATAATCCTGTAATAAAAAGGTAACTTTTTTTCATCTTGTATAATTTTTTATTGTTTTTAATGGTCAGATAAAATGCGCAGACCTGCTACCGGTTTAACTACCGAATGCTTGGCATGCAGGTAGTAAATGCTCATTTTATAGTGATTTATTTTGTGATTCTTTGATTTTCTGAATAACGTTTAATTGCTGGTTCAACAGGTTGATCTGTAACTGCAGATTATAGATCATGGCCTGCAACAGTTCTTCTTTATTGGGGTTTACCGGTAACTCATGCTTTAGCAGATGATAGGTGCTGTCGAGGCGTTTAATATCATCGCTGAATTTTTCATACAACGAAGGCTGATCGGTTTGTATAAGTTGCAGCTCTTTTTGTTTTTCCTCTATCAGCCCCGAAAACTGGGCTACCTGCCTTGCATAACCCGGATCAATAGCCGCTATATCAAATTCACGGGTCTCTTTTTTCTCCGTTGAGCCATCTTTTGGTTTTTGCGCAGTTATAATGCCCGCATTTGATTGCTGAAGTGTTATGTATAGAGCTGCCATTGACACAATCACTATAGCAGCTGCAGCCACAGCCCACCATTTTTTTTTCATGAACCGAACAGGTGTTTCTTTAGATTGACCGCTTATTTTCATCTGTATTTCGTCCCATATTTTCGGAGAAGGGTCAGCCGTATTAAAATCTTCACGATTCTCTTTTATAAAGTGTTCTAAATTTTTACTCATATCAAACGCCTCTTTTTAAAATTTTCAATAATTTTTGTTTCCCCCTTATATACTGGGTTCGGGTGGTTGATTCCGCTACACCCATAATACCCGCGATTTCTTCATGATCGTATCCTTCCAGTAAATACAAACTCAATACCGTTCTGTAACCACCGGGTAATTGATGCATTGCCTGTATTACTTTATCTACCTGCCATTGTATACTTTCATCTTCCATATCTTCATCCTGGTGCGGGGCATACTTTTCCGGATCGTCAATCTCTACAAAATCAATCTTCTTTTTTTTGAGCTGGTTTATTGATTTATTGATAACAATCTTTTTTATCCACGAACCAAAACTGCTCCTGTTTTCAAAACTGTGTATATTTCTGAATGCCTCAATAAACGATTCCTGTAATATATCTTCTGCCTCTACGGTATTATTTACAATTCTTAAACTGGTGTTATACATGGCCCTGGCATATTGTTCGTACAATTTCCTAAAGCTGCCGGCATCTCCTTCCCTGCATCGGGCTAACAGGTCAAAATGTTGTTCTTGTGCTACAGACAATTCCAAAAAATCAGTTTTAAAAATGCATTAATATATTCATAAAGACAAAGGTTGAAAAAGCATGTTGCATGCACCAAGATTTTTTTCAAAAAAAAGCTGAACTTTTTATTGAATCATTATCCCTGCCTATATTTGAAGCTATTACATTAAAAAATCCCGCATAACGAATGAACGTACTGGAACGCTTTAAAAAAATATCTACGTTTATATTTGACGTAGATGGCGTGATGACAGACGGAACCATTGGCATAGTGCCTGGTTTGGAATACACCCGCACCATGCATACAAAAGATGGTTATGTACTACAACTCGCGGTAAAAAAAGGGTATAAAATAGCCGTAATAACCGGTGGTTTATCCACTCCTGTAGTAGAGCGCATGAACAGCCTGGGCATACTTGATGTATTTCAGGCGGTAAAAAATAAAATGGACGTTTACAGTAAATATATAACTGATCATAATCTTGCCGCAGACGAAATTCTATATATGGGAGATGATATTCCGGACTATCATGTAATGCAATCTGTTGGCTTAGCCTGCTGCCCCGCGGACGCTGTGCAGGAAATAAAGTCCATCTCTCACTATATTTCTCCTGTTAGTGGTGGCAAAGGTTGCGTAAGAGAAGTGATGGAAAAGGTATTAAAACTACATGGTCACTGGGAAATTGACACCGTTATAAAAAGTATTTGACCAGCAATTAGCTTTCAGCAATCAGCCATCAGTGTATTATGTCATCTTACTCCTGCCTTCTGCCTTGTTTTCCTTACTGCCTTCTTACCTCTGCCTCCTGCCTATTCTTTCGATTTTCCCTATCTTAGCCTATTACAATAAATGTTTGCTGTTATGGCTGCACGTACAGACCAGTTTGTTAGCCCTGATTATCTCCTGCTCGACGACCTGCTTACCGAGGAACAGAAGCTTATCCGTGAATCGGTGAGGAGTTATGTTAAAAAAGAGATCTCTCCTGTTATTGAAGATTATGCGCAGAAGGCTGAATTTCCTCAACAGATTGTAAAACAGTTAGGCGAGATGGGATGTTTCGGCCCTACTATTCCGCAGCAATATGGCGGAGGCGGGCTGGATTATATCAGCTATGGATTAATGATGCAGGAGTTAGAAAGAGGGGACAGTGGAGTAAGATCTACCGCTTCTGTACAAGGTAGCCTGGTGATGTTTCCTATATATGAATACGGCAATGAGGCGCAACGAAATAAATATCTTCCTAAACTGGGCAGTGGCGAGTGGCTGGGCTGTTTTGGGCTTACAGAACCAGATCATGGCTCCAACCCTGCAGGCATGCTTACCAATATAAAGGATGCCGGAGATCATGTGATATTGAACGGAGCCAAAATGTGGATCAGCAATGCGCCTTATGCACAGGTGGCCGTGGTGTGGGCAAGAGATGAACAAGGAGATGTGAGAGGATTAATTGTAGAAAGGGGTATGGAAGGATTTTCTACACCTACTACACATGGCAAATGGAGCTTACGGGCATCTGCTACAGGAGAATTGGTGTTTGACAATGTAAAAGTGCCAAAGGCTAATATATTGCCTAATGTAAAAGGGTTAAAAGGACCACTGGGTTGTTTAACCAAGGCTCGTTTTGGTATTGCGTGGGGCACTATTGGAGCTGCTATGGATTGTTATGATACCGCTTTGAAATATTCAAAAGAAAGGGTTCAGTTCGACCGTCCGATAGGTGGCTTTCAGTTACAACAAAAAAAATTAGCCGAAATGATCACAGAGATTACAAAGGCACAATTGTTAAACTGGAGAGTGGCTGTACTGATGAATGAAGGCAAGGCTACAGCGCAACATGTGAGTATGGCAAAACGTAATGGCTGCGAAGTAGCTACCAACATATGTCGTGATGCCCGGCAAATGCTGGGCGGCATGGGTATTACAGGCGAATATCCTGTAATGAGGCATATGATGAACCTGGAGAGTGTAATAACATATGAAGGAACTCACGATATTCATTTACTGATTACCGGCATGGATGTTACAGGGTTTAACGCTTTTAAATAATTATATAATACGGGCATTGTATCAAAAAAATAATCTTTACTATTCTTAAAACAAATACCCGTAATGCGATTTTTTTTGCTGGGATTTATGGGCACAGGTAAAACCTACTGGGGGCGCTTATGGGCGCTCCAACATGGCATGGATTTTTTTGATCTGGATACTGAAATTGAAAAGGAAGCCGGAATAACAATCAAGGAGATGTTTGAACAATTTGGCGAAACCTACTTCAGAGAAAAAGAAAAACAAGCATTGCAGCGGTTTGGTGATAGAGATAATTTTATACTCTCCACTGGCGGAGGCACTCCGTGTTTTTATGATAATATGCAATGGATGAATGGAACAGGTGTAACCATTTACCTTGATACCCCTGTTCAAATATTAAAAGACAGGCTTTCAAAAGAGAAAGATCATCGCCCGCTGTTAAAAAATCTTGACGATAATGAGCTTATACCATTCATTGAGAACAATATAAATAAGAGAAATAAGTTTTATAATCAGGCAGTCGTAATATTGCCAACTGAATCTATTACAGAAGCAACATTTAGTGAAATTAAAAGTACATATAGCTAATGTCAAAAAGATTTATACAAATAGCAGCCATACTGGGAGCGTTAGGTGTAGCTTTTGGTGCTTTTGGAGCGCATGCCCTTAAAAAAATGATTGACGCAGATGCACTTGCTACCTACGAAACAGCTGTAAGATACCAGTTCTATCACACATTTGCCTTGCTTGGCACGGGTATTTTATACAGAAGAATGCCCGGCAAATTAATGGAATGGGCAGGTATACTTTTTATTTCAGGAATTGTATTGTTTTGTGGCTCATTATACACTTTATCGTACCTGCAAGCCATACAGAATGTGGGCTTAAAAGGCATTGGCGCTATTACTCCTTTGGGTGGGGTATGTTTTATGGTTGGATGGGTATTAATATGTTTACAGGCAATGAAACCGAGCTCACACGGCAGCAGTAGCAGAAAAAAAGACGAGTAGGACATTTACAGGTTAACCTTTAACAATATGCTTGTTCCCTGGGTTAGCCTATCAATTTTGAAACCGCCTTCAATCATTTGCATTCTTTTGCGCATATTGATTAACCCATTACCGAAAGGCTTTATCTTCTCGTAATCAAATCCAACCCCATTATCTTCAATAGTAATCATCAATGTTGTTTCAAAATCTATTTTAATAATAACAGTATCAGCTTTGGCATGTTTAACTACATTGTTAAGCGCTTCTTTAATTGCCAGGAAAATATTTCTTCGTTTAATGCCGCTCATTTCAACAGAGGGAATATCCTCTTTTACTGTAATTTCACAGTGTATAGCCGTGCTTTCAAAAAACTCCAATGCATAACTCCTTATATATGCAACCAGGTTAGCCAGCGAATCATTTGAAGGACTCATGCTCCATATAATGGCATTCATTTTTCCGAGCAAATCGTTGGCGGAGGATGATATTTTTTCGATTTCAGGAATATTCACATCCTGTATGCGCTGCTTTGCAAGCTCACTCATAAGTCGTATTGCAGTCATACCACCGCCCAATTCATCATGCATATCAGCCGATATCCTGTTTCTTTCTTCCTGCTGCGCCTGTATTATAGCCAACTGCTTTTCAAACTCTTTCTTTTCCTGCTCAAGATTAATGGCATCGTCAATTTTTATTTTTTCAATTAATTCCTTTCGCCCTTTATATGTTAATCCAAATAAAAAGAAAGCAAGTTCTGTAACTATACCTAAATCATAATAAAATAGCGCTGAAACAAAAATACTGTCGCCCCGCACTGGATAAATAATCAGCAAAAGTGAGATCAACCCGAAAATAACCATGGCAAGATTTCCAAAAGCGAGGTAATTGATGAGCCTGCTCTTTTCTCTGAAACCTAATATCACAAATAACAATGCTCCTGCTAATAACAAAAATTTGAAGCCACTCTCAAATGCGTCGAGCAAATTAACATCGGAAGAGGTAAAATAGATGAATGAAAAAATTACGATAAAACTGGTATATCCCATTTCTATGTATTTCAAAATCCTGTCTAATATGGGGTAAGTTATATAAGTAGACAAAAAATATCTTATGAACGCTACATAGCAAATGGCGCCGGTAAGCATTATAATAAAATCAAGATATTCTTCAAAGAAGTAAGTAAAGTCGTAAGCGGAACGGTAAAAAAAAGTTTTTGCGAATAATAAAAGCGAAATAAGTGCTGCATACAGGCAGTAATACAAGAATTCATTTTTTCTTGATAAAATAAAATTTGCAAAAGCAAACAATACCATCATACACATTATGCCCACCAGTATATAAGTCACAATTTCCAGTACCTCTTTTTTTTCGTGCATTAAAGCTGCATGGGTTTTTAAATAAGAAAAGTGCACGAGTTCAGGAATCAGATTGTTGGCTTTTATCTTTAATGGTTGCAGTTGTACGTAAAATGCCGCTGAGTCGCCTGGCTTCATTTTAATAATACGGTATGCGCTACCGTTGGTAATATCGGGTATTGCATCGGCAACAGGTTTAAATTGAGCTTGTGGTATATTTTCAGCTTTTGCAAAAAGATGAATTGTTTTAAAATAGTAACCGGGATAAAAACAAAGTTCCCCGTTGCTGTCTGCCATATTGGTTAGCCTGAACCTTAGATAAACATGCCCGGCATTTTGATTGCCTGATAATAATCTGCGCAACATTAACGTGTCTGAAGGGGGGTGATACGGCAATAACGGGATGCTATCTGTATTTACAAGAATATGCTTTGCAAAGGCAATTTCGAATTGTTCTTTTCCAAAAGCTAAATTGCTGTGAAACGAATTGATATCAATAGAAGCAGATGCTGGGATTTCGTTTTGTGCCATTGCCGGAACTGACAGAATAAAGCAAACACTTATCCATATTAGCCTGAAAATGTTTCGCAAAAAGCATTTAATTAAAGGAAGTTCCACCCTTCAAATATAGTGTTTTGAGAATTTGTCCGCAAAAACCGATATTGTCTATTACCCTCAATATATCACCTTATCTTTGTCTATCTTTAACCATAGGTTTGAAGTTACATGGCTAATAAACTAAAAAACAACAAGTCCAAAAACCCTGATCCGGAAAAGCTTGCAGCCGATAAAGAAGAAAAGGTGAAAGTGAAGGAATTGGTAAAAGATGAACGTACACATAAAATTTTAGGAAGCGTTCTTTTGCTTATTTCTTTTTTTCTTTTCATAGCATTCACATCTTACCTGTTTACCTGGCGCCAGGACCAGGACAAAGTTTTCCAGGGATTTTCTTCTTTTTTATTTGGCGATAATATTAAAGCAGCCAACCTGCTTGGACGCATTGGCGCATATATTGCCCACATTTTTTTTTATAAAGGATTTGGATTAGCGTCTTACCTGTTTTGTACTTTCTTTTTTATTATTGGCGCCAACCTGCTGTTTGGTAAACAACTTTTTTCCGTATGGCGCAATTTCAGGTATATAGTTGTGGGGCTTATTTTTTTCAGCACTGCGTTGGCATTTATTACACATGGCAGCGGTTTTCCCTGGGGTGGAGAAATAGGCAATATCACCAGCGCCTGGCTAAGTGGGTTATTAGGCACAGTGGGCACTGCGGCTTTACTATTGGTTGGTGGCTTTTCTTATTTCATCTGGAGATTTAACCCCGTATTTTCTGTACCCAAATACAAACCTGCTTTTCTCGACAAAAAATCAAACGATAAATTTGTTCCGGTAGATAACTCGTTTAGCGAAGAAGCTAAGTTATTTGTAGAAGAAACAACCTTAAAAGGGAAAAATAATAAACTTAAACACCATGGTGGAGTAGTAGTAATACCTCCGGCGGATTCTATTGATGAAGACGACTCATTAACGCTGACAGAAAAAAATGTTTTTCCGCTTGCGGATCAGGATAAGCCAGATACAACCATTAAAACAAAGTCCAACGAAAAGAAAAAACAGTCCGAAGAACTGCAGTTGCAGATAAACCCGCAAAAGGAAGACAAAGAAGATGAACAAGAAACACCTGAAGAAGAAGAGGATGAGGAAGAACAAGAGGAAATAAGAGTAGTTGAAAACCTTCCTCCCTACGATCCGGTACTCGATCTCAGAGATTATAAGTATCCTTCGCTTGATCTGCTGGAAACACACGGAAGCGAAAAAATTGTGCTCGATTCTGCAGAACTGGAAGCCAATAAGAGCCAGATCATCGGTACACTAAAAAATTACGATATAGACATCAAGCAAATTTTTGCAACAGTAGGCCCTACCGTTACGCTATATGAGATCGTGCCCGCCGCAGGTGTGCGTATTTCACGTATCAAAAACCTGGAAGATGATATTGCATTAAGTCTTGCAGCCTTGGGTATACGCATAATAGCGCCTATTCCGGGCAAGGGCACTATTGGTATTGAAGTGCCTAATGTAAAAAAAGCTATTGTGAGCATGAAAGGCTTGCTTTCAACCGAAAAATTTCAGCAAAACAAATTCTCCTTACCTATTGCTTTGGGTAAAAAAATAGATAACGAGCATTTTATAGTTGACCTTGCTACTATGCCGCATCTTTTAATGGCGGGTGCCACAGGGCAGGGTAAATCTGTTGGTATAAACGCTATACTGGTATCACTGCTTTATAAAAAACATCCATCCCAGCTAAAACTGGTAATGGTTGACCCCAAGAAAGTAGAGCTGAGCTTATACCGTGTGATTGAAAAACATTTTTTAGCAAAACTTCCGGGCGAAGAGGAATCTATTATTACTGATACCAAAAAAGTAGTACATACGCTTAATGCGTTATGTATTGAAATGGATAACCGGTATGATTTACTAAAAGAAGCAGGCTGCCGCAACATAAGAGAATACAATGAAAAATTTGTTGCCAGAAAACTCAATCCTGAAAAGGGTCACCAGTTTCTGCCTTTTATAGTATTGGTAATTGATGAATTTGCTGACCTGATTATGACAGCAGGCAAAGAAATTGAAATGCCTATTGCAAGGCTTGCGCAGTTGGCAAGAGCTGTAGGTATCCATCTGATCATCGCCACCCAAAGACCTTCTGTTAATATTATTACAGGAACGATAAAGGCCAATTTCCCGGCGCGGGTAGCATTTAAGGTATCTTCAAAAATTGACTCACGTACCATTCTGGATACAGGCGGTGCTGAACAGTTGATCGGACGCGGAGATATGCTGGTATCTTATAATGGGGAAGTAACTAGGGTACAATGCGCGTTTGTTGATACACCCGAGGTTGAACAGATTGTTGATTTTATAAGCGAACAAAGAGGATACCCACAACCGTTTTACTTACCGGAATACGTAGACGAAAAAGAACTGGAAAGCAGGGATTTTGATTCAGGTAACCGCGATCCGCTTTTTGAAGATGCGGCCCGCTTAATTGTACAAAGCCAGGTTGGTTCTACTTCATTATTGCAGCGGCGCATGAAGCTTGGGTATAACCGTGCCGGCAGATTGATGGATCAATTGGAAGCAGCAGGAATAGTGGGCGCCAACCAGGGGAGCAAGGCCAGGGATGTAATATTTAAAACAGAAATGGAATTGGAGGAGTTTTTGCAAGCTTTGTAAATAAGCAGAGAGGATAAATTATAAGAACAAAGCGTTTTTACTTTTGTTGCTTATCTTTTCGCCCCTAATCATTTTAAACCAATTGTTATTAGTGACGTCTTAACGTCAATTGTATCATTTTAAATAAAAGAAATGAAAAAAGTTTTAGGTATAGCGATTTTTTTAGCCCTTTACACCCTAACACCATTTGCACAAAATTCAGTTAAAAGCCTGGGAACCAGTGACCCTGATGCTAAAAAGATTTTAGAAGCTGTAACTACCAAGTTTAAATCATATAGTACTGTAAAAACTACTTTTCAATTACAGATTGAAAACAGTGCAGGCAAAGTACAGGGCACAAAAAAAGGTACTGCCTATATGAAAGGCAATCAATACAAATTAGAGCTTGGTGACCAGGAAATTTTTTGCGATGGAACTAATGTGTGGACCTATGATAAGGGGAGCAATGAAGTGCAGGTGAGCAAATATGACCCCTCAGGCGGCGGATTTTCGCCACAAAAAATATTTACAAACTTTTATGATAAGGATTTTTTGTA
>JBGALP010000169.1:0-10876 GCA_044223805.1 Agriterribacter sp. | reverse complement strand
ATTACGAGGACAAGGAGTGGCACTTTTCCGTGAGGAAGTGGCAAAGGGTATGAGCCAGGCTGCTGAACAAATGAAACAGGCCAATCTTGATACAAATGTAATTCTGTTTAGTATGTGGACGGAAGCTATTAAGAATTTTGCCGAAGTAGGAAAAGGAAATACTATCTTTTTAGATGGTAGCAGCGATGGTATGCAAAAAACAATGCGCCAGATTATGAGCCTGATGAAAATGGATGCAACACAGGAAAAAGTATAACGAAACTGCTGATGTATGATGTAGGATTTTTGATTTCAATTCATACATCTTACATCATACATCAAAATATTCTCAGTGGTTTCCTTCGTTGATCATAATTAAAGCGAAGATGGCATAGTTTATAATGTCGTAATAGTTGGCGTCAATACCTTCGCTTACAATAGTTCTACCATCGTTGTTTAGGATTTGCTTTATCCGTAAAAGTTTTGACAATATAAGATCAGTAAAACTTTCCTGGCTCATATCTCGCCAGGCTTCACCATAATCATGATTCTTTTGTTGCATGAGCGACCTCGCATTGCTGATCATTTTATCATATAGCTCCTCAACGAAATCAGTTTCTAACTCCTGTACATCAATGCTGAGTTCCAGCTGAATTAACCCAATAACACTGTAATTGAGTATTCCCTTAAATTCAGAATTAATATCATCTCCTATTAATTGCAATTTATTTTCTTGTATGGTGCGTATGCGTTTCGCTTTAATATAGATCTGATCAACCACGGAGATGGTACGTAATACTCTCCAGGAAGTACCATAATCCTTTGTCTTTTTTAAAAAAATATCCTTGCTGGCTACTACTGCCGCATCGTATTGTGCTAACGTATTCATTAATGCCGTGTTATTTGTATATGCGATGAACTTATTTTTGCTTTAGTTTTTACGGTTTCAAAAATAAGCTGAAAACAACTAATGTATACATTAAACTGCAAAGGACAACTACTGGTGATGGATAGACCGCTCGTGATGGGCATTATTAACACGACACCAGACTCATTTTATGTAAAAAGCAGGAAACAAAAGGAAGATGATATTCTTGCCATTGCCACGCAGATGATGAACGAAGGAGCGGATATACTTGATATTGGTGGACAAAGTACCAGGCCCGGAAGCCAGAGGATCAGCCCTATCGAAGAAATGGAAAGAACGGTGCCGGCTATTGAGCACATTATAAAAGCATTTCCACAAGCGATTATTTCTATTGACACTTACTCTTCGGAAGTTGCGGATGCCGCTGTAAAAAGTGGAGCAAGTATGGTGAATGATATCAGCAGCGGAGAAATGGATACCGCTATGCTGAATACTGTTGCAAAACTAGGTGTTCCATACATTTGCATGCACATGAAGGGAACGCCCGACAATATGCAATCTCAGGCACAGTATACAAATGTAGTGACTGAAGTATTGGATTACCTGGTTAAAAAAGTAAATGAATGTAAACTTGCGGGCATTAACGATATTATTGTTGATCCCGGTTTTGGTTTTGGAAAAACCATCGAACATAATTTCAGCTTATTAAAATCTCTTCCTGTTTTCAGTATAATCGGATGTCCAATACTTGCCGGGCTTTCCCGCAAATCAACTATTTATAAAACATTGGGCATAACTGCAGATGAAGCTTTGAATGGAACAACTGTTTTAAACACAATGGCATTAATGAATGGCGCCCAAATACTAAGGGTACATGATGTAAAAGCAGCTAAAGAAGCGGTGAGGCTTTTTACAGCATATCAAACCTCTTATAAAATAAAATCTACTCAATAAAAAGAGCGGACCTGAAAATGATCCGCTCTTTTAAAATAGTATTTGATAACCTTACGGTTTCTTTTTTAAAGACAAGGGTTTCAAAGGTTTTTTCCTTGTTGTATCCGGCATAGGCGTTACGTGCGGAGCCGGTGGCGGTGGAGCATCTTTCAGATCAACCACTTCAACATCAAATATAAGATTTGAATTGGGTTTTATCTTACCTGAACCCTGCGCTCCGTATCCCAAAACTGAAGGAATATAAATTACTCCTTTTGTGCCTTTACCCATCATCTTCAATCCATCTTCGAAACCTTTTATAGATCCACCCTGACCAAAAGTAAATGAATATGGTTCTGTGTGATGAAACGAAGAATCAACATTGCTGTCGAAAGTAACGCCATCTAATGTTTTACCTGTATATTTCACAGAAATCATTTGTCCATCTTTACCTGGTTCACCAGCAGCCTGAGCTATTGCTACATAAGCGCCCAAAGGAGTTTTGGTTGGTTTGATATTATTCTTAGCGAAATAATCTTCCAATACTTTCTCGTCCTTTATTTTTTGACCAATAGCCCTTATAGAATCCTGCTCAATAAATTTCTTCCTTTCTTTCCCAAAGTCTTCTGATGCTTTATCGGCTTTTAAAACATCAAGCACTTTAAACAAAGTAAAAAGATATTCTCCTTTCTTAAATTCTTTCGGCATCATACCTAAACCACCTTTAAACACACTGTCGGTAAGAATACGGGTAACAATGCTATCACCTGGTTTAACCTGTTTAAACACCTCAAAGTATTCTTTAGGCAACTGCATACTATCAATAGGCTGATATTGCGGTGGCTGGCTGTAAGAATCTTTTAATAAAGAGTCTTTATACTTTTGAGCGAAATAAAATTTCATTACATCACCGTATGCAGCTACTTTACCGCTACCTGTACTGATGATTTTATATTCCATCCCGTTTTTAAGTTTCTTATATCCGCCGCCTCCACTGTTGCACGACATTATTGACGCAGCAGCTACCGTTAATGCCCCTAAAAACCATGTTACTTTTTTCATGATAAATGATGATTATTGTAATTGTGATTCGTTTTCTTTTATTACGTTTTTAAATAATTGTACTGTTTTGCCTAAAGAGTCTGATGTTCTTCCTCCTGATGCGTTATAATGTCCACCACCATTAAAATATTTCCGCGCAAAAGTATTTACATCAAAATTCCCTTTGCTTCTGAAAGACCATTTTCTTTCTTCATCTCTGTCTATTACAAGACCAGCCAGCTTTATACCCTGAATAGAAAGCGGGTAATTTACTAACCCTTCCGTATCTCCTGTTCTTACATTAAATTTCAGTAAGTCAGATTTTGGTATAGCAATAAGCGCGGCATTATACTCATAAAAAATCTCCATCCTGTATAATAACACATGTCCTATAAAACGCAGCCGGTCTTCCAGAAAATTATCATACAAATGTTCATGTACTATAGAATGTTTGAGTCCTTTCTTTTTTAATTCGGCTACCATTTCATGCACCGCCGGAGAAGTAGCCGGGAAGCGGAATGAACCCGTATCACCTATTATACCTGCATAAAGACAAGAGGCTACATCTTCATTTATCAATGCTTTATTGCCGCTTCCAATAATAAAATCATATATCATTTCTGCGGTAGAGCTTTTCTTCACATCACTTATGCCATAATCAAACACTTCCGTTTCAGGCTGTTCATGATGGTCAATCAAAATCTTTACACAATTCAGTTCTGCCAATTTTTTAGCCAGGTTTTTTGTTCTGTGTAAAGCGTTGAAGTCAAGACAAAACAGCCATTCCGCCTTATCTAAAATCGCATTCGCTTTATCTTTATAGGCGTCAAAATCTACCACATTCTTACACCCAGGCATCCATTTTAAAAAATCAGGCCAATTGGTGGGAGATATTACTTCTACCTTATGTCCCATTTGTATTAATACTCCGGCTAAGGCCAAAGAAGACCCCATCGCATCCGGATCGGGCTTTTGATGCATGGTAATAACAATGGAACGTGGAGTGTTAAGTAGTGAATAAGTCTCCTGGATGGGTTTCATACAAAGGCGCAAAAATGAAGTATAATAGCCATTCAGTCAAATATTTTTTAATTGCCAGGAGATAATAAAATGTTATCCCCGCCAATATAGGTGTATATCAACATAATAATATTATTGTAAGCATTACCTTTGCTGCCCTAAAGAAAAAAATATGAGTAATAAAACCTTTACCATGATTAAGCCTGATGCTTTTGCAAATGGGCATTCAGGAGCAATTTTAGATAAGATTCTGAAAGCAGGCTTTAAAATCGTGGCGCTGAAACTTACTTCTCTAACCGCTGAAAAAGCTGGCGAATTTTATGCAGTGCATAAGGCAAGACCATTTTTTGGAGAGCTGGTAGAATTTATGAGCAGTGGACCAATCATTGCTGCTATTCTTGAAAAAGATAACGCGGTGGAGGATTTCAGAAAATTAATAGGAGCTACAGATCCTGCTAAAGCCGATGAAGGCACTATAAGAAAGTTATTCGCTGAAAATCTTGGCAGAAATGCTATTCACGGAAGCGATAGCAATGAAAACGCGGCAATTGAAGGCAGCTTCTTCTTTAGCAGCCTGGAAAATTTCTAAATTACCTGATAATATCAAACATTGATATTAAGGTGCGAACAATAAAAACCTTCAAAATTATTGCCTTACAATAAAGTTTGGCATAATCTTAGCGATATAATCAACATCTTTCTCAAGGGTTTAGGGTTGAAACTAAAGGGGGCTCATTTCCATGAGCCTCAATTTTTTTTATATGCCTTATCCAAATTTCATTTATACATCTTCGTAAAAAAACAAAACTTGCGGGTGGATATTGCAAAAGCCTGTAATGCTGAATAAATTTTCTTTTACTCACTCTCTGGTTGAATAAAACGATTTATATTTCCGATCCTAAACTTCAGCTTACTCCATGTTTATTATTGATGCACATCTTGATCTTAGCATGAATGCTATGGAATGGAACAGAGATCTTCGCAAAACGATACAGGAAATACGTACCAGAGAACAAAACATGCACGATAAACCAGATAGAGGAAAAGGCACAGTTAGTTTACCAGAATTGCGAAAAAATAATATAGGGATTGTGGTTGCCACACAAATAGCAAGATTTGTAAGCGTAGACAATCCACTACCTGGATGGCATTCTCCCCATCAGGCCTGGGCTCAAACACAGGCACAACTGGCTTGGTATAAAGCCATGGAAGAAGAAGGGGAAATGATTATGATAAAGACGAGAGAAGATTTTGACAACCATATAGCCTACTGGAAAAACAATGAAAACCACGAGAAAAGAGCGATCGGTTATATTTTAAGCCTTGAAGGCGCCGATTCATTTGTGAACCTCGATTATATTTATACCGCCTACAACTATGGGTTAAGAGCTATTGGACCTGCCCACTATGGCCCTGGCAGGTATGCCAATGGTACAGATGCCACGGGAAATCTCAACCAGGCAGGTATTTCTCTTTTAAAAGAAATGGATAAGCTGAATATGATTCTTGATGCCACCCATTTATGTGATGATGCCTTTTGGGATGCAATGGAAATATTTAAAGGTCCTGTGTGGGCAAGTCACAATAATTGCAGAAAGCTGGTTGATCATAACAGGCAGTTCAGCGATGAAATGATTAAAGTGTTGATTGAAAGAGGCGCTGTGATTGGTTGCCCGTTAGATGCATGGATGATGGTTCCAGGTTGGCAAAGGCATATTTCAAATCCTGAAGCGATGGCATGTAATCTTGAAAAAGCTGTTGATCATATAGATCATATTTGCCAACTGGCAGGCAATACTTTGCACGTAGGCATTGGAACAGATCTTGATGGAGGATATGGCACAGAGCAATCACCTTATGATCTCGATACCATTGGCGATCTGCACAAATTCCCCTCTTTATTAAGCAACCGTGGCTACAAAGAAACGGATATCAAAAACTTTATGCACGGCAACTGGATTAACATTATGCGAAAATCATTGCCTAAGGCATAGTACATTGTTATTCAACAACAGCTTCACTACCGTACATCTGATCTTTGTACTGCAAGGATGGAGAAGGTATAAATTCACCCAGGTTAAGGTCCTTCCATTTTTCATCAACTGTTTTTATAGTAGTATCATCTGCTACAATGATATTAGGCCAATCGCGATGAAAATCATCCCATTCCTTTGTTTTGCGGGTGCCATCTAATCCAAGACAAACAAAAGTTTTCCCTGGTTCATCAATGGAAGCTTTTTCAAAAAAATGATGATCCCTTTTAGGGTCAAGGTTATTACAAAAACGCCATAACGCCACTGGAAGATGCTGTGGATCAACATTATGCTCTACATATAAAATCATCTTTATTGACTCAATGCCGTTTACCTTTTCACAAATACTGTTATGCAATGCTTTAATATGATCACGTTTGGTTTTCTTAACTGATATTATAAGACAAGGGATGCCCTTGACGGGAAGGGAAATATTAATTTGATGTATTTCAGAAAAGCTTTTAAGCATTTCATCTGCATCAATTGTTGTATTGACGGATGCAAGCTTATATACATCATCTGATTCCTCTTCAAATTTTCTTGTACCATCAATACACATTTTACCGCCAAACCCCATTTTGCTGCAACTGTGATCAAGCACATCCATTGGTCCTGAAGTAAATGATACATCATTGCGTATATTAAGGTTTTTGAATACTACCTGAGCAAGCGCTGTATAGTTCTGTATATCGGTAGTTTCATCTGCAATTACAAGAATTTTATTAAACATCATTTGCCCCGCCCCCCACATGGCAAACATTACCTTTTGACCCTGACCAGCGAATTCTTTTTTTATTTTAGTAATTACAAGATTGTGAAATACGCCTTCCACCGGCATCTCCATATCAATGATTTCAGGAACCATTGTCATTTTTATAGGAGCGAGAAAAATGCGTTCAGTTGCTTTGCCAAGCCACGCATCTTCCTGTGGTGGTATACCAACAATAGTAGCAGGATAAACAGGATTTTTTTTATGCGTAATGCAGGTAACATGAAAACGTGGATACCAATCAGGCAGAGAATAATATCCGGTATGATCGCCAAATGGACCTTCCCAAATCATATCTTCGGTTGGATCTACATAACCTTCAATAATAAAATCTGCGTCAGCAGGAACTTCGAGTTCTGGTTGTGTAATGCATTTTACCAACTCCACTTTTTTCTTCCGTAAAAAACCAGCTAACATATACTCATCTACATTTTCTGGTAATGGGGCTGTAGCAGAATATGCATATACAGGATCTCCTCCAAGTGCAACGGCAACGGGCATGCGCTTTCCCTGCTGCTTATACTGGCTGAAATGTTTGGCAGAAACTTTATGCTTATGCCAGTGCATGCCTGTTAGTGCAGGACCAAATACCTGCATGCGGTACATGCCTACATTCCGTATACCTGTATGCAGATCTTTTGTATGAATGACAGGTAGTGTAATAAAAGGACCTCCGTCTTTAGGCCAACAGGTAATTACCGGCAATTTGCTTAGATCGGGATTATTAATGATTACTTCCTGACATTCTCCTTTCCCCTTTTTAACCTTTGGCATCCATGATGCAAACTGGCTAAGCTTAGGAAGCATGTTAAGCTTATCAAGAATACTTTCTTTAGGCTTGGTGAGCATTTTGAAAAGCGATTCTATTTCTTTAGCAACATCATTTAAATGCTGCACACCTAACGCCATACACATACGCTTTTCGCTTCCATAAGCATTCATTAATACAGGAAAATCGTATCCGGTATTTTCAAAAAGCAATGCTTTGCCGCCATTTCCACTTTTACTGATTCTATCTGTAATTTCTGCTATTTCCAGTTTTGGGTCAACGTAAGTTTGAATTCTTACTAATTCTCCTGCCCTTTCTAACGAAGTAATAAAATCCTGTTGATTTTTATAAGCCATGGCGCAAAGATAAAATCAAACCCGCAGGTTTATGATTTTGACATAGCCCAATATTGAAGAAACTCTTTTTTATAGCCTTTATGTCCTGGCACAAGACTTAAATTATTCCAATTGTGGTTGCCTTCTATCAATAAAGGCCCATCGGCAGATATACCAACATCCCAACCAATGGAACGATTTTCAGGAACTAATTTAGCGGCATCTACAACCAGTTGCATGCATTCTTTCCAAAAAGGAATTTCAAAATCCAGTACCGGTATATTAGTAATGGGATGTTGATATACAAAAGGCTTGGTAATGTTAAGATATACTCCCGGTCCATTGGTTTTGCCTGTATTAAGGTCTATAGGCACACCAAAATTGACGCTATAATTGCCCGCAGATAAATTATCAATATCTGAATTAACGCTTACACGGATGAAAGCAAAGATCACGGTAACTTCTCCGTTATGATACTGCGTTACTACACGAATAGTGTTTAAGCCGGCAGAAGACAATTTCATCAAGTGAGGGTGCTGCACCACATAATATTCCAATAAATCAAAATCTTTCTGGCGCATCGTATCCACGATTTCTTCGGTAGTTTTTCCAACAACATCTATTACATTAACCTGTTTACCCGCCTGGCCGGTTGAGTTTTTGATCACGATTTTCCCATTGGCATTTTCGAAAAAAAGCTTCGCGAAAACTGGATCACCGGTAATTTTATCTATTGTGGTCCATTTCCTTTTTATAAGACTGTCAAAATGTTTTAAAAACAATATTTTGTTATTCAACACCTCTCTGTATCCCCTGGGGTTCATATACAATTGGTATTCATACATAAAGCCCGTGCCCGAACAGGTTTCTCTTTCCGCCTCGCTTAAATCAAAAAACCTGAAGGAAAAATAATCAAGTGGTGACGCATTATGCCGAAAGACCGATTTTATTACTTCTTTGTATAGGAAAAAAGACGAAACCCCCTTTTTGCTTTTTACAAATGTTACATATTGAAAAAACAAAGACCATGGGGTCTTAAATATGTAATAGACTATATATAGAGGAAGTCTAAAGTTCATCAGAATATATCTCTAAACAGTAATAACTGTTTTTAAATTTTATTAAAATAGATAATGCTACAACAGTTTTACCAGGATATCTCAAAAATAAAATTCTATTGGAAATACCATTGGAAAAATATGGAATACTTAACCAATTCTATACAAAATAAGCTATTGGTAATTATTTAACCCTTTCAAAACACTTTTACAACGAGCAAAGTACAGTCGTTAAAACAATTGCAAACTATGTTCACAAGAACAAAAAATAGCAAATAACAATGGTGCAATTGAGGGTTGATAATAAGAAGATATTGAAATCTGTTTACGAAAATATATAAATTATATAATAATTAATAAACATTTTTGGGGCATCCCAGATTTCTTCCACCCATACCTCTAGAATCACTCTCCGGTTTAAATAAACTGTATGTTATAGTAATACCTGAAAAATAATACCAATCTTTTGTTTTGGGATTTCCTCTTTGTGTACCAGCATTAGGATATGTTGGATTCCCTCCCTTTAATTCTCCTCCCCTGTAAGCTAATTCGGCTGCTTTTATGCCATGCTTCCCAGTAATTAAAATATTATAGTCTACATAAGTTGTGCTTACGTCATCTAAGTAATCAGTAAATGTTTTATTAAATCTAAACTCCCAACCCAGTGATATTTTATCATTAACGGCGAATTTAATGCCTGCACCAAAGGGTATTGAGAGCTGGTTAAGGCTATACAACTTTCTATCTGGATATTGCTTAAATCCCTGTCCCTCTGTGCCGTAAGGTTGAAGCCAGCGTTGTTTGCCACTTGAATCAAAAGTGTATGGAGAAAAATGAAATAAAGATACTCCTGCAAAAACATATGGGGTATATCGTTTGTCTACTATATTAAAAAGTTCGTATACCCCGGTAATACTTAAATCATAAATTTTGGTAGCAAAATCAAGATTTCTTTGCCTTTTTGCTAAACTGCTGCTGTATTTATCTGCTGCGCCAAATGAACCGTAGGTTGCCAGTCCTCTTACAAAGAATTTATCAGTAATTGCAATTCTCCCGCCTAAAGCAACCGCAGGTTTGGATTGGGAAAAAGTATACCCACTTTCCTGTAACTCTCCCTGGTAATTAGCCATACCACCAAAAGCTTCAAAACTAACCCGCTCCATCACTCTACTTACAAAACTCTGAGAATAACCGCTGAAAGATGATAATAAAAGCGCGATAATAAGTACTTGTTTCACTGGCATTTTTTTAGACGTACGTATATAATAACGCACGGGTTGTAAAAAAATTTAATAAAAAACTAACAAATATCACTTTATTCCAAAATAAGGGCCATTTATTTGCAGCCTCTACTAAATAATCACAAAAAAAATACAAATTTCTGCTTGTAAAGCTTTGTTTACCAAAGACTATTAGGGTATTCGCCCTGGGCTACCAGTGCCTGGATATTTTTTTCAACCTCTGGCGCATCCTCCTTATAAGTAACACCAAACCACTCAGATTGGGTAGGAATTACTTTTAAGGCACTATCAGGTAGTGTTATAAACTTTGCAGCCACATCAACTACATATATTTCAGCTTTTAGCTGATGAAGATTTTTTTCAAGAAAACTTTCGAACATTTCTTTACAGATGCTAAATACATACGGCGTAAAGCACCAAAAGTTCATAGAAACTTTTGAATCTGAAGCAACTTCAACTTTTTGATCGTTATCTTCATAAACAATCCTGTTGCCTTCGGCATAAATTTTAGTGCGTTCTGCAATGGTTACCAGGTTGCCAGCCCCATCAACATTACATACTCCCCTACTCACAGAACCATTATCTGACAGGGTTTTCACGAGATCATAACCTATCAGGCCAAAAGTATGATCATTAGCCTGCTCAGTCAGAAATTTATAAGCTTTTACAAAAGCATCCCGCCCATAAAAATCATCTGCATTAATTACAATAAAAGGCTCTTTTACCGCAGTAGAAGCGCATAAAACTGCATGAGCCGTTCCCCAGGGCTTAGTACGATCTTCTGGAATAGTGTGACCTTCTACGAAAGAAGCCAGATCCTGAAAAACATA
>JBGALP010000168.1:0-10895 GCA_044223805.1 Agriterribacter sp. | reverse complement strand
CATCTTTAGCCAGCATCGCCGACTTCAACTGATCGTTTATAGTTTGTTCAAGTGCCATTGTATAAAATTTAAAAAAGCTTTATCGTTATTGTTTTTTTTCCAGTATTTCGCGTGATTTTTTATAAAAGTCTGCCGCGAATTTTTTGAGATCATTTACCAGTTCCGTTTGATGTGTTGCGCGGTCATAACTATCTGCCATTGTTACCAGTGTTTGATAAAAAAAATCTCCCATTTCATCTACCATCATGTCTTTAGTCCATAAATCAATGCGCAAGGCAGATTTTTCCAGTCCGTCCCAAAAAGCCAGCATCATGGCTTTAGCAGGTTGTGCCTCATCGGGATTACCCGCGCTGGCATTCCATATTATTTGCTGTGGAATTTTATCCGCATCAAGATTTACGTCAATAGTAATTTGTGATTGTTGCATTTAAATAAATAAAAGTGTAGGCAAATGTAAGAACTGATGATGGATTTTAAGGTTTTGGACGCATTTCAAATTATTGCCACATACATGATTTCCGGGCGGTGTCGAACCGTAGCCGTCAACTTAATCAATGACAATTGCAAAATGCCCTGTTCCGTTAGGAACATTTGATAGGTAGAAAATATTGAAATGAAAGAATTGCGTGCCGTAGGTACACTTTATACAATGCTCATCCCAACACAAAACGTTCCTAACGGAACGATAAACGAATTATTGATTTTATGCTACCAATAAAATGTCCCTCTGGGACATAAAATATAACCAATTATCCATAAAGATCTTACATTGGCGGCTACGGTGCCACACCGCCCGGTAGCGTCTGCTACAACTAAGTCTTACCCGCCTGCGCCAATTTTAAATGCACTCAAGGTTTTTTCATATATTATTTAAGTGTCACAAAAACGAATAGAATACAGGCATCAGCAATTCTATAAGCAAAATGTTGTTTCCGCCTGTAATTGTATAGCCCGTGTTTTACCTTTCTTAATTGCCTGGTTCCTTAATTTTTCATCTTTAAACAGCTTCATCATTTTATCCGCAATGTCTTGTACATCTCCGGCATCAGTATACAAAACCGCATCACCGCCTATTTCTTCCAATACATCCGTTTTATGGGTTATCACAGGTACTTCAGCATGTAACGCCTGCGCCAACCTCAACCCAAAATTATCTGAAACAGGCAAATAAATAAGCGCCGTTGCCGACGCCATCAATGCGGCATCATGTTCAGCCGCATTATCAGGTATGTGTATATCATGCCTGTGCTTATAAGTATCCAGCAATATGGCTGTTTTATTATTCAGCTCAGCATTGATTATTACCAGTTTTGTATTACTCAACTGCCATTTTTTAAACACAGAAAATGCTTTTAACACATGAATAATAAAACTATCAGATGCATTTGAGGCTTCAAATAAAAAAAACTCTTTCCCTTCTGTATACTTTGCCTTTATTTTTTCAATGCTGTCAAAATCAAGTGGAGTATAGTTTTGATCAACAAATGGCCGTAATAACATAATACTGCTTTCTTCTAATCCCTTCTTTTGTAACAGCTCTTTTTTTTGTATAGACGAAGTTATAATACGAATTGATGAGGGTATATTATTCATATCAGAAATGCCATTAAGTGCAACTACATATTCAGGCATAATGGTATTTAAAACAAAAGGCTGAAACGAAATAATTGCATCGGCTTTTAATGCTTTTGCCAAAGAAATTATTTTTCGTTTATGCCACCATCGCCTTAAAAAAAAAGGCAATAGCAGCGGTTGAAAAACCTTGATAGGAGCTACATTTTGAGGAAGCATTATGTTGTTATTGCTATCATAAGTTAAATAAAGAAACTCGTAATCATTATGTCGACGAAAGACGCTCAACAGCGTATTGCGTGCAAAGTCCGAAAACCATTTGTCCTTTGTTAAAAAGTAGGGGTTTTGATTTATGATTACTCGCATTGCATACAATTAAATTATATAAACCGTGTTTAACATAGGTGGTGAACTAACCGACATAATAATATAAGTGCTGGGTTGGTTTAGCTTAAGATAACAGGGGGCAAAGGTAATCAGGTTGCCATCCTGAAAAAAATCAAGGAAACTTGATGTTATAGTTAATGATGATTAATGTTATTTATCCGAAACCTATTGTAAACTTAAATTTCGTCCTATGAGGCTTAAATCTTTACCCATTTGCATAATGATCGTATATGCCTTATTGAATTTTAATAAAGGAGTATATGCTCAGTGTTCAAGCGGTACCCCTCAAACGGTAACGTATACCAACTCAGGAAGTCCTGTAAGTTTAACTGACAGTTATAATTTCCCAAAATTTAATACTTCACTGGGAACCTTAATAGGTGTAGATATCCATTTAACTACATCAGGTTTTACCATGCTGCAATTAATAAATGGCGATGGATTTGACAACTCCTTTACGGATATGGAATTCAGAAGAAGAGACCGTATTAATGCACCTGGATTGGGAACAGTTGTTATTAACGATACTACCATTAATTATCCTGATACAACACTTGGAGCAAGTGATAATCCTACGCCACTTCCCCCTTATACTGTTAATGGCGATGGCGCAAACGAATGGTGGGGAGATGCATTGGCTCCTGACAACAGAATATATGACGCAAGTGTTGGTTCCGGTTCATTTTCATCATATACAGGTGCTGGTAATGTAACTATTGTTTACAGCATTATTCCTTCTTTCTTTGCTTTGGGTATTGGTTCGCACTATACGCTGAACTATGTAACCATGGCAACCAATATCAACATGTCTGTTACATATACTTATTGCTCCAATACTGTTTTACCAATGGGCAGACTTGATTTTTTTGCGCGCAGTGCGGAAAAAAATAATGTTGAGCTAAGCTGGACTAAAGAAAAGGAAGAAAATAATATTGTGTATGGTGTTGAAATGAGCACAAACGGGTTTGATTTTAGTTCAATAGGAACTATGCAGAGTCAAAAACCAGCTTCTGAAAATACAGTGGTTAAATATGAATTCGGGTACGATGTACCATCATCTGTTAACAGCAAAATGTATTTCAGGCTCAAACAGACTGATGCATTGGGGAAAGTGCAATATTCAGCTATCCGTTTAATTGATGCGATTAATTCGCAAAAGTCAGCCCTTACATTATTTCCCAACCCGGCTGATAAGGAAGTAACCCTGCAATTTAAAACACCGCAAAAAAATACATTGCAGGTTGAATTGATTAACAGCACAGGACAAGTAGTAGAAACAGCTAAAATTAATACGAATGGATCCAATGCCCAATCATGGACGTTCAAACAGAAACATGCTTCAGGCGTGTACTTTATCCGTTCTACCAATATTACCACAAGAGAGCAAAACGTAAACAGGCTGGTAATAAAATAAGATTGAGCTTATATAAAATTTTATTATAGATTTACAGCAAAGAGTTGGCATGTTTGAAAGTGCCAACTCTTTTGTATTTTTGTTTTATATAGAAAATAATACATGGAGTATAATACCACCAGGAATCATCTTATTATGCGGGAGTATGGCCGCCATATACAAAAGATGATTGATTACGTAATTACCATTGAAGACAGAGAACAGAGACAAAAAAATGCCCACGGGTTAATTGAATTGATGGGTTTCCTAAATCCGCATTTAAAAAACGTGGAAGACTTTCGCCATAAATTATGGGATCATCTTTTTTTAATATCCGATTTTAAACTGGATGTTGATAGTCCGTATCCTATACCAACCAGGGAAACATTAAAGGCAAAGCTTGAACAACTTCCGTACCCTAAAAAATATCCCCGGTATTCTCACCTGGGTAAAAACCTGGAGTTGGTTATAAATAAGGCATTGAAAGAAGAAAATCCTGAAAAAAGATCAGGGTTTGCTAATTCCATTGCTTATTATATGAAGTTGGCCTATAACACCTGGCACAAAGAACTGGTACACGACGATGCCATCCGCAGCGAATTGAACGCCATAACTTCGGGTCAGTTGGAGTTTACTAATACACCTTTTGTAAAAGCATACAGAGAAAGAGACAACAGGGAAAACAACCGGTTTCAGCGTGGAGGAAAAAGCAATTTTCAACAAAGAAACGGAGGAGGCGGTGGAAGAAATGACCGCAATGGTAAAGGAGGAGGAGGCGGAAAGCATTTTAAAAAGAGATTCAAATAGAATTTCCTGCCAAAAAATAAATAACCCCGGCCACATAAACACCAGCCGGGGTTTTATATTTGCAAACATTTTTTAATCATGCATTCATTTGAAGTTACAGGCGGTAAAAGGCTTAAGGGCGAAATAATACCCCAAGGTGCAAAAAACGAAGCTTTGCAAATTATCAGCGCGGTGTTACTCACGGCTGATAAAGTGACCATTCATAACATTCCCGATATACTGGATGTTAATCTCCTGATTGAACTTTTAGGAGAAATGAATGTAAAGATTGATCGCCAAACCCGGCACACGTGCGTTTTTCAGGCAGATGCTGTAAATGTAGATTATTTATTAAGCGCGGATTATCAAAAGAAGAGTGGTCGCTTACGCGGCTCCGTTATGTTGGCGGGTCCGCTGCTGGCGCGTTTTAAAAAGGCGTTTATTCCAAAACCCGGTGGAGATAAAATAGGCAGAAGACGGCTCGATACCCATATTGTTGGGTTTGAAAAATTAGGCGCCACTTTTAATTATCATTCAGAAGACGGCTTCTTTCACCTGGAGGCGAATACATTAAAAGGCACAAATATGCTGCTGGATGAGCCTTCTGTAACAGGCACTGCCAACATTGTTATGGCAGCGTCACTGGCCAAAGGAACAACAACCATATACAATGCCGCCTGCGAACCTTACCTACAGCAACTCTGCAAAATGCTTAACCGCATGGGTGCCAAAATTAGTGGCATTGGCTCTAACCTGCTTACTATTGAAGGTGTGGGTGAACTGAGCGGTACCGAACACACTATGCTGCCCGATATGATTGAGGTAGGTTCATTTATTGGTCTTGCCGCAATGACGCAAAGTGATATTACCATTAAAGGCGCAGGTATAGAATATCTTGGGCAGATACCCGATAAGTTCCGCCAACTGGGAATACAAATGGAATTTAAAGGAGATGATATTCATATACCACAGCAGGATGTGTATGAAATACAAACTTTTTTGGATGGTTCTGTAATGACAATATACGATCATCCATGGCCTGGATTTACTCCCGACCTGCTGAGCATAGTATTGGTAATAGCTACACAGGCGAGAGGCTCGGTACTTATTCACCAGAAAATGTTTGAAAGCCGTTTGTTTTTTGTAGATAAGCTCATAGATATGGGTGCACAAATTATCTTGTGCGATCCACATCGTGCTGCAGTAATTGGGTTAGGAAGAGAGCAAAACTTACGTGGTATCACCATGAGTAGCCCGGATATACGGGCGGGTGTATCTTTATTGATAGCAGCATTAAGTGCCGATGGTAAAAGCACCATTCAGAATATTGAGCAGATTGACCGCGGCTATCAGTACATTGATCAACGTCTGTTAGCGCTCGGCGCCCAAATTAAACGTGTATAATTAACCAGGCGGCATTTACTGTTCACTATTACTATTCACTTTATGTCCAACAATAAAATCATTGTTATTACAGCCCCTTCAGGCGCAGGTAAAACTTCTATTGTTCATTTTTTGTTGGACAAATATCCTGGCAAACTGGCTTTTTCGATATCAGCTACTACCCGCAAAGGAAGACAGAATGAAATTAATGGAAAGGATTACTATTTTATAAACGAAGACGTTTTTAAAAGCAAAATTCAAAATAATGAATTTGTGGAGTGGGAAATGGTGTATGAAGGTAAATATTATGGAACCTTGCAATCTGAAATTGAACGTATATGGCAAACAGGCAAAACGCCCGTATTGGATATTGATGTAAAAGGCGCGCTTCGCATACAGGAAAGATATCCTGACTGCTCCCTATCTATCTTCATTCAACCACCGTCTGTTGAGGAATTAAAAAAGCGCCTTGAAAGCAGGGGCACCGAAACAGTTGAATCTTTAGCCGCCAGGGTAAATAAGGCATCGTATGAACTTTCTTTCAAGGAACATTTTAATTATATAGTAGTAAATAAAAATCTTGCTGAAGCCTGTAAGGAAACTGAACAATTGATCATGGAATATATTGATACCCATAAGTAGTTTCTTAAGCTGAATAATATATTAATTCCTTACCCGTTTTATAACTGTCTTTACCTGTAAAAATTCACCTAAAATTCTAAACATCAATATTTTGTATATTTGGTTGTAAGCAACCGGCTATCAGCCTTCAGCTATGGGGATTGAAGTTTGGGTACTGGCAACTAAAAGCTGACTATTTTTAAAAGCATGAGTAACGTAGATTTATTAAAGATTATAGGGATTGTATTCACTTTATTGCTGGTGGGATTTTTTGCCGGTATAGAAGTAGCATTTGTGTCTGCCAATAAATTTTCTTTTGAGCTGAAAAGAAAACAGGGTTTGAGAAGCGGAAAAATTTTGTCGCAGCTTTTAGAAAATCCGGTAAGGTTTATTGGCACTACTATAATGGGCTTAATGCTTACAATTGTAGTGTATGGATTACTGGTAGGAGAGTTTTTATCTCCATTATGGGATTGGATAGAAAAACATTTCACCGCTTCTTTTTCTGCCTATGTAAAATATCTGAGGCTTATTTTCGAAACACTACTTTCTACACTCATCATTATTATCGTACAATTTTCTTTCAAAGCATTGTTCAGAGCTAAAAATGATTCTGTACTTTCTTTATTCGCTCAATTAGGTATTCTCGATTTTTTTCATGGACTGTTATCACCCATCGCGTCTTTTTTTATAAACATTTCAGAATGGCTTTTAACATATTTGTTTAACGTGCGAATGGCTGAACAAAAAGCGGCCATTACCCCGGTTGACCTTGAAACCTTTATTCAACAAAACAAAGATCAATCAGATGGAACGCAGGACATCAATACCCAACTTTTTGAAAATGCGCTGTTGCTGCCATCGGTTAAAATAAGGCAATGCCTCATTCCACGCAAAGAAATAGAAGCGATTGAAATGATAACACCCATTGATGAAGTAAGAAAAAAATTTATTGAAACCAAATTAAGCAGGCTGGTAGTGTACCAGGGAAATGTGGATAATATACAAGGTTATATTCACCAGATTGAATTGTTTAAAAATCCACCTGATATCGCTTCCATACTAATGCCAATACCTGCGGTTCCTGAAAGTATGAGCGCTACAGACCTTATCAGCAAGTTTACAAAAGAACGCAAAAGCATAGCATGGGTAGTAGATGAATTTGGTGGTACGGCAGGCATTATAACTATGGAAGACCTGCTGGAAGAAATTTTTGGAGAGATACGCGACGAGTATGATACAGACAGGTTTGTTGAAAAACAAATTGCAGAAAACGAATACATTTTTTCAGGAAGGCTTGAACTGGATTATCTCAATAAAAAATATCACTTCGATTTTAACGAGCACGAATCAGAAACGCTTTCTGGATACATTATTTCAACATACGAGATGATCCCTAAAATTAAAGACCGTATTATTATTGATAGCTACGAATTCGACATCATCAATGTAAGCGATACCCGCATTGAAATGGTAAAGATTAAGAGATTGAAATAGTGAGACGTGAAACGATAAACGTGAAACGATAGGGGATAAACAGTTCCTGTCTATGGCCTTCTTACTTCTGACTGTTGCCTACCCGCTCACCATCTATCTGTCATTCCTGCTTCCATATCCTGTTTGTATTTTTCAGGAATATTTCCATGTAAAAGGCATCCTGGGTCAAGGGAAGGAAAAATCTCTTCAAAAGTCCGCATCTCATTCATAAATACACGTCTGTAAATATGCGATCGTGTAATTTGTTTATAATGATCCAATCCTGCAGCGCCGGTAAGTTCTATAAAAGTTTTTATAGTGTCTTCATGATAATTGGCCACACGTTGTTTTTTATCGTTTACCACCAGCCCAACAGATAAAGAAGGATCTTGGGTGGCAACGCCTGTGGGGCATTTATTGGTATTACACTGCAACGCCTGTATACAACCAAGCGCCATCATCATAGCCCTGGCACTATTGCATGCATCAGCCCCCAAAGCCACTGCCCTAAGTAAATGAAATCCCGATAAAATTTTTCCTGATGCTATTACTGTTATGTGATGCCGGATGCCAAAACCTACCAGCATATTATGCACAAATGCCAATCCATCCATCAAAGGCGCACCAACATAGTTGGAGAATTCCTGTGGCGCAGCACCCGTTCCACCTTCACCACCATCAACGGTAATAAAGTCAGGATATGTATCCATCTCTACCATAGCCTTACAAATACCTATAAATTCACTCTTTTTGCCAATACATAATTTAAATCCCGTTGGCTTTCCGCCGGAAAGTGTTCTTAACTGTTGTATAAATTGTATCAACCCTTTTGGCGTGCTGAATGCGGAATGATAAGGTGGAGAAAAAATAGTAGTATATGGTGCTACATGGCGGATAGCCGCAATTTCAGGTGTATTTTTTTTAGCAGGCAATATGCCGCCATGTCCAGGTTTCGCGCCCTGCGAAAGTTTCAGCTCCACCATCTTAATCTGGGGCTTATTTACGTTCTGCTGAAAAATATCAGGTGAAAAGTTGCCTTGCTCATCCCTGCAACCAAAATATCCTGTACCTATCTGCCAGATAATATCACCACCATGTTTAAGGTGGTATGAACTTAACCCGCCTTCGCCTGTATTGTGAGCAAAATTTCCAATTTTGGCTCCGGCATTCAAAGCCTCAATAGCATTAGGACTCAATGAGCCAAAGCTCATTGCCGATACATTAAAAATGCTTGCTGAATAAGGCTGAAGACAATCTTTATTGCCAATAAGCACACGTGGATTATGGTCAAGCGTGTTAAAATCTTTCGGAGCTATAGAGTGACTCATCCATTCATACCCTTCTTCGTATACATTTAATGGTGTGCCAAAGGGCATAGTATCTGTTTGTCGTTTTGCCCGCTGGTATATAGTAGAACGATCAATACGGTTAATAGGGCGACCATCAATATCAGACTCAACAAAATACTGGTACATTTTGGGCCGCAGCTCTTCCATCCAGTACCGCATACGACCCAAAACGGGATAGGTACGCATGATGGAATGTTTTGTTTGTACCATATCAAAAACACCCATAATGGTGAGGTAAATAACCAGCGCCAAAACAACAAGCCACCAGTTGCTCACTGCATAAGATAGATATGCTGTGATCAGCAGTGCAATAATCGCCGTAATTACAAATCCTTTACGCATAGTATTCCGTTTAAGCAATTGCAAAAGTATTGAATAAACAAAGTGGAAAAAGTGCTGCCACTATAAGCATTGGTTATTCATTAAACATCGCTCCATAAACAAATCAAATAATTTATTGTGATTATGCGTTTATTTTTGGAAGAATCACAAACGCCAATTACCTTTGCCGCCATTCATGACAAAAATGATGAAACATACAAAGCGCACGAAGAAACAGTTCCCTCAAAGGAAAGGTTAGAAGTGTATTTGTACGATCAAAATATATTCGAAGCCTTTCCTGAACAGGAAAGGCTTCTTCTTTTTTGTAAACTTTTAAACTAAAACAATAAAACAAACCACAATGAAAGTTGCAGTAGTAGGAGCCACAGGTTTAGTAGGCTCTAAAATGTTACAGGTACTTGCCGAAAGAAATTTTCCCGTTACGGAACTAATTCCTGTTGCTTCAGAAAAGTCTGTGGGCAAGGAAGTAGCTTTTAAAGGAAAGCAATTTAAGGTGGTAAGTGCTGCCGATGCTATTGCGGCCAAACCAGATGTGGCTTTGTTTTCTGCGGGAGGAAGCACATCTCTTCAAGTTGCTCCACAATTCGCTGCGGCAGGCATTACCGTTATAGATAATTCTTCTGCCTGGAGAATGGACCCTACCAAAAAATTAGTGGTGCCTGAAATAAATGCGGACGCATTAACCAAAGAAGATAAGATAATTGCCAACCCTAACTGTTCTACTATACAAATGGTAGTGGCATTAAACCCGCTGCATAAAAAATATGGCATTAAAAGAATTGTAGTGAGTACTTACCAGAGCGTTACAGGTACAGGCGTGAAGGCGGTAGAACAGTTAGAAGGAGAAAGAGCAAAAGCCGTTAAAGGCGATGGAGCTGCATATCCAATGGCATATAAGTATCAGATAGATTTGAATGTAATTCCACAAATTGATGTGTTTATAGACAATGGTTACACCAAAGAGGAAATGAAAATGGTAAATGAAACGAAAAAGATCATGCGCGATAACAACATTCGCGTAACAGCTACAACCGTTCGTATACCGGTGATGGGCGGCCATAGCGAAAGCGTGAACGTAGAGTTTGAAAAGGAGTTTGATTTGGCTGAAGTAAAAAGCCTTTTAGAAAAAGCGCCGGGAGTAATTGTTGCCGATGACCCTGCTAACGCTGTATACCCTATGCCAAAAGATGCGCATGAAAGGGATGAAGTGTTTGTAGGCAGATTAAGAAGAGATGAAACACAACCTAATACTTTAAACATGTGGATAGTAAGTGATAACCTGCGCAAAGGTGCGGCTACCAATGCGGTGCAGATTGCAGAATACCTGATGGAGCAAAAGTTGTTGTAATAGTTCGGTTGAAATTTTAATAACGGCGTAAGTTTGGTAATTGCCAGGCTTACGCCTTTTTTATTTGGATTTTGAAACTGAATGCTGTTGTAAACTTATTCATGAGCAAATTTTTAATAGTATGACTAAAAAAGACAGATTTGCCGGTTGTATTCTAGGAGGAGCTATCGGTGATGCTTGGGGGAGTGCTTTTGAAAACCTTTCGTTCCAAAATGATACAAATACATTTTATTTAGGT
>JBGALP010000167.1:0-11502 GCA_044223805.1 Agriterribacter sp. | reverse complement strand
AAAATAAAAAATCTGAGCGATTGGAATTATGGCTGTATAAACCTTAAAATTGACCGTAGTGGAAATGACGCAAAACCTTTCTGGAGTCTGAATAAGGCACAATACCTTGCAAAGAAAACTTTTTTTATTACTCCCGAGCACAATAATCCATCCGGCAAATATGAAATAACCCTTTATTATACTGCTGCTGAAAAGGCAGGCTATGAAAGTGCAACCGGCGGCAAATGGGAAAACGTAAAATTTATTAAAGCGGAAATACCAATTGACGCTATCTATCCCGACAACCCTATGACTAATGATGTACAGATTATTTCTACAAAAACCCGGAGCAGATTTGGTGATGGGTACACGCTTACAGCAGAATGTAATACGGGCTTCTCAGGATATGGAATAGGTGCGGTGGATCTGGCCTTACCGGTTACCTGGTTAAAAGCGTCTGCTTCGGTTTTGCATGAAGATGTACTTGTGCAGTGGCAAACAGCCACTGAACTGAATAACGAGTATTTTGAAGTGGAAACCAGTAATGATGGAACCCATTTCAGCGTTATTGGCAAAATCTATTCAAAAGGCGATGCGGTAACCGCTACTGCTTATCAGTTCCTGCATGTTCACCCTGCACCCGGAAAAATATTTTATAGAATAATACAGGTGGATAAGGATGGAACACAATCATATAGCAGTATTTTCTCTGTACTAGTCAGCGCTGACAGGGAAATTAAACCAATGGCATATCCGGTTCCCGCAGCAGACAGAATCACTATAAATTTTGGAGAAGAAGTTTTAAATCCGGCTATCGAAGTTTTAAGCAGCGATCTGAAACCAATATTACGAATCAGAAAATCGGGCAGAATATTAACGGAAAATCTAAATACTTCCACATTGCCCCAAGGCACATATATTGTAAAAATTACTTTTGAAGGGAAAAACTATGTCCTTCGTTTTGTTAAATTATAATCTTCTTTTTGCAACCCACTTTAATGCCTAAGGTACAGGATGGTTTTATAGCATATTATGGTTAATTTAGCGGTCGTCATATAAGGATTAATCACGATTGTATTTAAAGAATTTGAAGCCTTGAAAATTAATTTTTACCATTTTCTGTTATCAGCCCGTTTTATGAAGTTATTCCGCAGCCGGTTTTTATGGCAAACCCTTGCACTTTCTTTTTTAGTCAATAAAGGATTTGCTCAATCATCTACAGAAACAAGCACACAACATTTCTGGCTTTGGTCATTGCTCGGCAGGTTACACACCATGATCGTGCATTTTCCCATCGGTTTGCTTTTTGTAGCGTTACTTATGGAAATTATCGGTAGAAAATCGAGTCGTTACAAATCAGCCATCCGGTTATCGGTTTATGTTGGGGCGCTTTCGTCGGTAGTAGCGGTAGTGTTTGGGTTACTGTTGTCGCAAACCGAAGAATACGGCAGTGATGTGCTTTCTTATCATCAATGGACGGGAATAGCCACAATGGTATTTGCTTTGTTAACCGCATTGAGTTATAAAGTGAGCACGAAACTGGCACAAAAAATTTTACTGGTTACTACAGTGGTGGGAATTACTATTGCGGGGCATTACGGCGCTTCGCTTACCCACGGAGAGGATTACCTTACGAGTGTGTTACCGCATGGCAAAACTGAAAGTGAGGGTGAGGGTGAACAAAAGAGCAATTTTACTTTGGCTGTACAAAAAGGGCCGCTGAATGAAACACAGGTGCAGGAATTGAATTTACAGGTACGCACCATTTTTGCACATAACTGTTACAATTGCCATGGATCAGGAAAAGTGAAAGGAGAATTGAGACTTGATGGTAAAGAATTTATAATGAAGGGTGGCGAGCATGGACAGGTGCTTATTCCCGGCGACCCCAAAGGCAGCGAAATTATGCGCCGTATTACGCTTCCAAGAAATCACAAAGAAGCCATGCCATCTAAAGGCAAAGGATTAACAAAAGATGAAATAGCGATTATTGAATATTGGATAAAACAAGGCGCTCCATGGCCCAGTGGTCAGTTAAAAAGTTTGTATCGTGTGGCAGAATTGGCGCCCCGCATGCCACAGCTACCTGCTGTAACTGATGGTTTAAATAACCCGGTTGATCTTTTTGTAAACGACTATTTTAAAAAGAATAATATTAAATGGGGTAAACCTGTTGACGACAGAACTTATATAAGAAGGGTATATATTGATGTAACGGGGTTGTTGCCTTCGCCGGATTCCATTGATGCGTTTGTAAAAGACAGCCGCGGAGATAAAAGAGCGCAACTGGTACAAAGGTTGTTAAACCGTAACAGCGATTATGCCCAGCACTGGCTCACCTTCTGGAACGATGCCCTCCGCAATGATTATACAGGTACCGGATATATTACCGGTGGCAGATGGGATATCACCAAGTGGCTGTATACTTCTTTAAAAGATAATAAGCCATATAACACTTTTGTAAAAGAATTGGTAAGTCCTACCAAAGAATCGCAAGGTTTTGTAAAAGGTATACAATGGCGTGGAACCATTAATGCAAGCCAGCGTACCGAAATGCAGGCTGCTCAGAATGTATCGCAGGTATTTTTAGGATTGAATTTAAAATGCGCCTCGTGCCATGATAGTTTCATCAGCGACTGGAAGCTGGAAGACTCTTATGCTTTTGCCAACATTTTTGCCGACTCGGTACTGGAGATCAATCGTTGTGATAAACCAACGGGTAAAATGGCAGGCAGACGAATATTATACAAAGAGCTTGGTCAAATTGATTCCAACGCTATTACCGAGGATCGTTTAAAACAACTGGCAGATTATTTAGTTCAGCCAAAGGATGGTCGCTTATACCGCACCGTTGTAAACAGGATCTGGGCTCAATTGATGGGACGTGGGATTGTTGAACCGGTTGATGTAATGGATAATGCGCCGTGGAGCCAGGACCTGCTGGATTGGCTGGCATCTGACTTTGTTGCTTCAGGGTATGATATTAAAAACCTCATCTATAAAATTCTCACCTCAGCCACTTACCAGTTACCCTCTGTTGGTGTAAAGCAGGCTGAAATGATAACAGCGCCCAATTTTTGTTTTTAACGGCATGTTACGGCGACGCCTGACCGCAGAAGAATTTGCTGATGCTGGTGAGCGCCACTATACAACCGGTATATGGCGATAGTATGGTGGTATATAAATTATTTCCTGAGGATATTAAAAAAGAGCTTCCTTTTGCAAGAGCCGCATTGGTAAAAAACGATCCGTTTCTTACCGCATTGGGCAGACCAAACCGCGAAACTGTTTCTACCAGCCGTTCTTCGCAGGCAAATTTGCTGCAGGCGCTGGAACTGACCAATGGCACACAGTTTAATGATGCTATGAAACAAGGTGCTGCTAAATGGAAAAGCAAATATCCGGATACACAATCAATGGTAAATGCAGTGTATAGAAATACGATTGGAAGATTACCAGCGGCAGATGAACAGGATATTGCAGTAAAAGCACTCGGACCAAAACCAACGGAAGCAGCTGTGCAGGGGATTTTATCTGGGCGATGGCGCTGCATCCGGAATTTCAGTTGATCTATTAACGTGAAACGATAAACGTCAAACGATAAACGTAAAACCTTGGAACCTGTAACTCGTAACTTAATACTTATTCAAAAATAAATATTGTATGAAGCGCAATTGGAACAGAAGAGATTTTATAAGACAAACAGGGGCTGCAACACTTGCGGCAATGGCTGCGGCCGCGCCTGTGTCGAGTATGTTGAGCGGATGTTCTCCTAAAAAGAAAATGGGTGATACCTCTGCAGATACAGTTATCCTGCTGTGGATGGCAGGAGGCATGGCACATACCGAAACATTCGATCCTAAACGCTATACGCCTTTCGAAAAAGGGATGGAAGGCAACCGCGTATTGAGTACATTTAAATCGGTACCAACTAAATTAGATGGCATCAGTTTCTCAGAAGGATTGCAATCCATAGGTAATGTAATGGACAAAGGAACCATCATCCGATCATATGTAGCGGCCGACATGGGGCATATACTGCATTCCCGCCACCAGTATCACTGGCACACCTGTTACGAACCTCCGCAAACAGTAGCAGCTCCGCATATAGGTTCATGGATTGCCAACTTAAAGGGCCCCAAAAATCCGGTTATACCTGCCTTCATTGATATCGGACAACGGTTTACTGTAGGCGAAGCTGAAGAATTAAAAGCATTTCATACTTCCGGCTTTTTAGGTAATGAATATGCACCTTTCATGATTCCGGATCCAAGCCAGGGATTGGAAAGTGTGCGGCCTCCTGTGGGTATGGATGCCAAACGTTTTGAACAAAGAAATAAACTGTATAACGATATTATTAGTAAAAGTGCGGTAGGAGAAGTGGGTAGCGACTACCAGAAAGAATCGCTGAAACGTTCTATGGAGCAAGCATATATGCTGCTGAATTCTCCTGAAGCAAAAGCTTTTGATTTGAGCCAGGAACCTAAGGAAGTATATGATATTTATAACACAGGCAGATTTGGATTAGGTTGTTTATTGGCTAAACGGTTAACTGAACAAGGTGCCAGGTTCATTAGCGTTACTACAGAATACGAACCATTCATGGGATTTGATACGCATGAAAATGGACATACCCGTATGGAAGGAATGAAAAAGATGATTGATGCACCGGTAGCGCAACTCATAAAAGATCTGGATAAAAGCGGACACCTGGATAGAACCATGATCATCCTCGCGAGCGAATTCAGCAGGGATATGATGGTAGAAGGAAGACCAGATGCCAAGGTACAGGAACAGGTAAGCCAGCCCGATATTCTGAATGAACTGAAATTTTACGGTATGCACCGCCATTTTACAGATGGTTGTTCCATACTCATGTTTGGCGGTGGTATCAAAAAAGGATTCGCTTATGGTAAAACTGCTGACGAACGTCCATGTAAGTCAATAGAAAACCCGGTAAAAATTGACCAGATTCACCAGACCATTTATCATGCATTGGGTATTCCGGAAGATACTGAATATGAAATAGAAAAACGTCCATTCTATACCACCCCGGATGGTAAAGGAAAACCTGTGCTGGAGTTGCTGGGCAAGGCGAAAGCGTGATACCGGTCTGAGGAATGCGGTATAGGGTATAAGGAAAGAGCGTCGTTTTCTTTGACTGTTGATATAATAACATTGATCATTTAATTTGAAGGCATTCTTAAAAAGGATGCCTTTTTAATCCCCATATGAAATTGTTGCATTGTGTAAATTATTCCCCGGCAAGTCTCATACAAATTCAAATATTATGAGCACCTTTCCACACATTCATAACATATCCGCAAATAGCTGATTCATGCAATCTGCTCAGATAATCACCAGATGTTGGCATAAATATAAATCAGGTATTTTCAAAACTTACTACCTTAATAAGCAACAAGCCATAAGTTAACTACCTTATTACCTTAGAAAACAGCCGTCATAAAAGCAGATAAAAATTTATCAGATAAGGTAATAAGGTAGAATTTGTTGACGCTTTTTTTTACGAAGATTATACGATATATGTTCCTTTTGAATAAATAAGATGCTTCATACTGAAAACCCCTGCTTTCAAACCTGGAAGGCATGGTTGTTGATAAAGGAGGATTAATCCTGGTCGTAAAAAACATCCCAATCATCAATGACGTATTGTTTAGGAATCAAACTGAAAGACGGGCTGGTAGGCATTTCAGATACCCGCATTTCGGCGGGAACAAATACTTCTGTAAAAAAGAAAGTCTACATCAGTCAGCACGATAATACTTCTTTATTCATCATGACCAGTGGGTTAAGATCGGTGAGAGACAAAGCTGTAATATACTTCCAGGAACTGCTGGAAGAAGGCGTTGCATACAATAAATTATACAAGGCAGTAAATGCTTTTGGCGAACAGATAAAAAGAGTGGCAAAGGAAGATAATGATGCCCTGGTAAAGTCTGGCTACAAATTTAATCTGAATGCTATAGTTGGAGGTCAGCTAAAAGATGATGAAGAGCATAAGTTATACCTCATTTATTCAGAAGGCAATTGGGTAGAACTGGATGCTGGAAGTCCATATGTAATTATAGGAAATTCCGGACAGGGAAAGGCAATTTTAAACCGGGTGATCAACGAACATACTACAATGAGGCAGGCGCTGAAAGCAGGCTTTCTTTCCTTTGATTCAACCCGCGTAAGCGCCAATGATGTAGAGTTTCCCATAGATGTGGTGCTGTATAAAAAAAACAGCTTTAATATGGTGGAGACAAGGTATGAATATGCTGATCTCAAAAACATTTCATCCATCTGGGCAGAGAAACTAAAGGAAGACATTAACGAAATACCGGAAGAATGGATGGAAGCTGCTTTTAAAAAAATACAATAATAATATATCAACCATGAAATTTAAAGTGTTCAGCGAACTGGCTTACGAGGTAAAAATGCCAAGCACATTTATCTTTAATATACAGGCATCCAGAACTCCCAACCAGGTAATCCTGGAAGAATCACTCGTTCTGGATCCTCATCTTCCGCTGGAAGAATTTACATCACAAAACGGCGAGTCAAGATTTTTGAGATTGAAGGTGAAAGAAAATACCTCCTTCAGAATTTCTTATAATGCGTTGGTAGATATGCGTTATAAAATAATAAATGAAAATCATTCGCAGGAGAAAGTGCAGGTAGAAAAGCTGGATGCCGGCATTATTCCCTTTCTTTTTCCGAGCCGCTATTGTCAATCAGACAAACTGCAAAAGCTTGCCTACAAGGAATTCGGGAATATTGAAGATGTATACTCAAAAGTTGTAGCCATTAATAACTGGATTTATAATAATGTAGAGTACATAAGTGGTAGCACCAACGCCAGTACTTCCGCTATGGATACTATTTCTGAGAGAGCAGGGGTCTGCAGAGACTTTGCGCATCTCGGTATTGCATTGTGCAGATCTCTTTCTATACCCGCACGATATTTTACCGGTTATGCGTACCAGTTAAATCCTCCCGATTTTCATGCCTGCTTTGAAGCGTATATTGATAATGAATGGATCTTCTTCGATCCAACGAGGCTTGTTCCCATAAACGGATTAATAAAGATCTCAAACGGCAGAGATGCCGCTGATGCTGCTGTAGCCAGCATATTCGGCAATACTATCTGTACATTAATGAATGTAAATTGTGAATCTGTTGATCCGGATTTTAAACCTTATATATATCAGGAGGCTGACGCTTCCGGTTTGTCTTATCAATAAGGAAATCATATAGATGTAATTTAACGGCGCATTTCAAATTTTCGCAGGGGTGGTGACACCATAACCGTCAATTTAATCAATGATAATTACAAAATACCCTGTTCCGTTAGGAACATTTTATAGGTAGAAAATATAGAAATGAAAGGATTGCGTGCCGTAGGTACGCTTTATGAAATGATGATCCCAACACAAAACGTTCCTAACGGAGCGATAAACGAATTACTGATTTAATTCTACCGATAAAATGTCCCGATGAGGCATAAATACAATCAATTATCCATAAAGATCTTAAATTGACAGCTATGTTGGTGACACCTGCCTGTAGTGTAAACCTTCATGGTGGGGCTGGTATACGGTGCCAACCTTATTGTCTTACGCCAATAAATTAATAAGGTTATTTGCACAATTGATCTTTTATTAAGGTCATAAGGTTGCAGATAGCAACGATAGAAACGCTTGTAAAAACCATCGCCTACTTTTTCTCATGAGTACTTAATTTATTAATCAGTTCAAAGTACTGATGTTCAAATAAAGCCTATATTTATTTACATTTTCTGCATGATGTTTATTCATGTATAGATGCAAAAAATCATTTTCGCTATTTGATCATCTAATAAAGATTGCACTGTGTCCAAAAAAAATTATTCATTATCCAGGAGAAAGTTTTTATTATCTGCCGCTGCTACCGCGGTAGCGCCTTCCTTATTGCTTCAATCTTCCAATGCTATGGCGGGACAGGCCGGTAAGCTTAATCATGCCTGCATTGGTGTGGGAGGAATGGGAGGATACGATCTGAGTAATTTTAAAAATCATCCCAATGTTAATATTGTTGCAGTTTGTGATGTGGATGCCAATAATTTAAAGAAAGCGGCTGAAGGAATTCCCGGGGTGCGTACGTATACGGATTGGCGTGAGTTATTAAAAAAAGAAAAAAACAATATACAATCGGTTAATGTTACGGTTCCCGATCACAATCACTTTATTATTGCTTACACCGCTATAAAAATGGGCAAACATGTGTATTGCCAAAAACCCATGTGTCACGATGTGAGCGAAGTAAGAGCGCTTACTAACGCCGCTGTAAAAGCCGGCGTAATTACGCAACTTGGAACACAGATCGCGTCTACCGCCTGCGACCGCACAGCAGTACAACTGATTAAAGATGGCGCAATTGGTAAAATCAAGCATGCCTACTTATGTTCTAACCGCCCGGGCGCCGTGGAAAGTTACAGATTGGTTGGTCCTCGTCCTCCGCAAGGTGAAGATGCTCCCTCTACTTTAAACTGGGACTTGTGGATTGGTACCGCGCCTATGCGTCCCTATGTTCCGGATATATATCATCAAACCAAATGGCGTGCCTGGCAGGACTTTGGTACCGGCTGGTCTGGCGATATCGGCTGCCATATATTTGATGCGGTTTGGAAAGGACTAGGCTTGAAAGCGCCATTATCCGTTACGGCCGAAGTACAGCAGTCCTGGAAAGACTCTTCAGAACGTAGAGCAGATACCTGGCCCCAAGGAGATCACATCACCTGGAAATTTCCCGGCAACAGCTTTACTGAAACGAATGAATTAATATTGGAATGGTTTGATGGCGCTTACTATCCGCCAGAAGAAATCAGGGCATTATATTCAGTTGAAAAATATCCTGCTGAATCGGCGATGCTTGTAGGAACAGAAGGCGCTTTGCTTATACCGCATGGAGGAGAGAAACCAATATTATTGCCTGAAGAAAAATTCAAAGACTTATCGTACAAAAAGTTTGAAAGCCGCAATCACTATCATCATTTCGTAGACGCATGTTTGGGCGGCGAAAAAACTGAATCTCATTTCGCGCAATCCGGGCCAATGACAGAAACCATTTTGCTGGGCACGGTTGCCATTCGTGTTCCCGGTGAAGAATTGAAATGGGATGCAGCCAATCTTACTTTTACCAATAATGCCGAGGCTAATAAATATCTAAAAAGAGTCTATAGGAAAGGATGGGAAATAAAAGTGTAAACGAGTTACAAGTTGCAGGTTACAAGTTGCAAGAAAGAATCTCCCTGAAACCTGTAACCTGAAACCAGAATTCAATGATGTATCAAAACACAGACACGGGTATTGCGTTAGAAAAAATTCTCCCGAAAGAGCGCATAAAAGCCAGGTTGATTGATCTTGTATCTTATGCTTCGGATGCCGGGTTTTATTATCTGCGTCCAAAAGCAGTAGTACAGCCTGTTTCGGAAGAAGAAATTCAACAACTGTTTGTATTCTCGCATCAACAAAATATACCACTTACTTTTCGCACAGGTGGCACAAGCCTTTCTGGCCAATCTGTTACAGATGGTATATTGGTAGACCTTAGTCAGCATTGGAGAAAAGTTACTGCCCAACAGAATGGTGAATTAGTAATTGTACAGCCGGGCATCACCGGCGCCATGGTAAATGCATTTTTACGGAAGTATAAAAGAAAAATTGGTCCTGACCCATCAAGCATTACCGCAGCTATGATGGGCGGAATACTTTCCAACAATTCAAGCGGTATGTGTTGCGGCGTTCATCTCAACTCTTATCATACTACTAAATACATCACTTTTATTCTGCCCAATGGCAAGCGGTTTTCTACCAGCCTGCAAACCGATTACGAAAGATTTAAAGAAGAATGCACTGAGATATATAATGCCATCATTAATTATAAAGAACAAATAGAGGCGAACAAACAGCTATATGAGCGCATTCGCTATAAATACCAAACAAAAAATACTGTTGGATATGCGTTAAATGCTTTTATAGATTGTACGCATCCGTTAGATATACTTGCGCACCTTATGATAGGCGCTGAAGGAACATTGGGCTTTATTGCAGAAGCCAGTTTACAAACCATACCCGATCATCCTTTTAAATCAACGGGGTTACTATTCTTTCCTGATATATATGCCGCGTGCAAAGCAATTGTACCACTTATTGATATTAATGCAGAAGCTGTTGAATTGATGGACAGGGCATCATTGCGATCTATAGAAAATATAGAAGGCGTGCCGCCAGTATTGAAAACATTGCCTGAATCCTGTTCAGCCTTGTTAATAGAATTCCAGGGGAGTACGCAGGAAGAAGTTGAGCAAAAAAGAAACGCGTTTTTACAGATAGCCGCAAGTCTTTACATGCTCAATCCACCGCAGTTTACTGAGGATGCTAAAGAACAGGCTTTTTTGTGGAAACTGCGGAAGGGAATGTTTCCTGCGGTAGGTGCAGTTAGAGCCAGCGGCACCACGGTTATACTCGAAGACATTGCTTTTCCGGTTGATAAATTAGGCGATGCTATTATTGATCTGCAACAGTTATTTAAAAAATATAACTATGCCGACGCTATCATTTTTGGACACGCGAAAGATGGCAATATTCATTTTGTAGTTACGCAAACATTCAATGCGGAAAGCGAAGTGCAACGATATGCGAGATTTATGGAAGAGGTGGTGCATCTTGTTGTAAATAAGTATGATGGCACTTTAAAAGCGGAACATGGTACCGGCAGAAATATGTCGCCATTTGTTGAAACAGAGTGGGGGAGTGAAGCCTACCAGATCATGAAAGGATTGAAAACGATAATTGACCCTTGGAATTTATTAAATCCGGGTGTTATCATAAACGAAAATAAAAAAGCACATCTACAATATTTAAAACCATTACCTACCGTTGAGAAGGAAGTTGACAAATGTATTGAATGTGGTTACTGCGAACACGTATGCCCCAGCAGGGATTTAACATTAACGCCCAGGCGAAGAATTGTAGTGCGGAGAGAAATGGCATTATTATTATCCGATGGAAAAGATGAAACACACCGGCAATTGGTACAGCAGTATCAATATGATGGTTTAGAAACCTGTGCAGTAGACGGCATGTGTTCACTGGCTTGTCCGGTTGATATTAATACTGGTGACCTGGTAAAAAGATTAAGAGCAGAAGAACATACTGTGAAAGGAGAAAAGAGAGCCGTATGGGTTGCTGATCATTTTAAAACAACAATGAACCTGGTTGTGTTTGCGCTAAGGAGCGGTCACTTTTTCAACAAACTGTTTGGCAAACATTTCATGACCAGGTTTACCGATGTGCTCCGGCAGATTATTCCATCCTTTCCATTGTGGTCGCCGCAATTGATCCCCCCCGCATCGCTGCCGTTAAATCAAGGCAATAATAATAAAGGTAACCCCCAAAATACCATAGTGTATTTACCCGCTTGCATTTCCAGAATGATGGGAGGTTCTGCCGAAGGAAAAAAATCATTGACTGATACGTT
>JBGALP010000166.1:0-11026 GCA_044223805.1 Agriterribacter sp. | reverse complement strand
GTAGGTGTACCATCATTGGTTAACGCTTCTTTGTGAATAGTGTTTCTTTCCTGAGCATTAAGCGCTGTTGGCATTTTCCACGCCTGCTGTATACCCTGGCTGGTGTTAAAGGATACAGAAGTCTTTTGATCTCTTTTTCCTTTTTTGGTAGTTACGATAATTACCCCGTTTGCACCACGTGAACCATAAATAGAAGCAGATGCTGCATCCTTCAGTACTGAAATACTTTCTATATCACCGGGGTTAAGACCGCCTATACCTCCCGAAATGATCCCATCCACTACATACAACGGGCTGTTATCGTTAATAGAACCTGCACCCCTGATCCTTATTTCAACTCCTGAACCAGGTTCACCTGAGTTTTGAATAACAGTTACACCTGGTGCACGACCCTGTAACGCATGAGAAACAGATTGGTTAATACCTTGATTTACTTTATCCGCAGAAATAGTTGAAATAGATCCTGTAACATCTACTTTCTTTTGTGTACCAAAACCTACTACCACAATTTCTTCATTAGTATCGCTTTTTTTAAGCAAAACAATACTTACAGCGCCAGATTGAGATACAGCAACCTCCTGAGTTTGAAACCCGATAGAGGAAACTACCAGGGTTACTTTTTGTTGAGATACCTGGAGTTTGAAATTACCTGCGGCATCGGAACTTGTACCAGTTTTGCTACCCTTCACTAATATAGAAGCACCGGATACAGGATCACCTTTTTCATCTTTAATGGTACCTGTAATATCTATTGCCAAAGGTGCTTCTTTCGGCGCTGCCATAGTAACTTTTCTCCTGATGATAATAGTTTTGTCATCAATTACATATTCCAGTGCCTGTTGGTCAAGATACTTATCAAGTACTTCTTTTACTGTTGCTTTTTTTAGATTAACTGATACTTGTTTCTTTGATGCTAATAGTTCATCAGGATACAGAAACTGGTAGGAAGTTTGCTTCTGTATTTCTTTTAAAACCTTAGCAAGTGAAACGTTTTTAAGCGAGAGATTAACTTCCTGCCCTTGCACCTCTCCATTTACCCGAAGGCAAGTAGCGATAATCAAAAAAGCAGTAAACTTCATAACCCTGATTGTACGGGATAGTCTATCCCGTTTGGCGCGCATGTGCGTACGCGATGCACTCAGTTTCATAATTGTCAGTTTTGTTTAGATGTGATTTTACATTTATTAAAAAAGATAAACGCAACTACCCTTCACGATGTCCGGGCTGTACAATTATCTTTCCTTTTTCTAACTTAAAATGTACCTCATTGGTTAGCTCCAGTTTTCTTAACAGCTCAGAAACATTCGCATACCTGTTTAATTCTCCCGAAAAATGTAACCCTACATTTCCTTCATAACTTACCTCAACATCGTACCACCTTTCTACCTGCCTCATTATACTATACATATCAGCACCGTTAAAAAGAAATTTCCCGCCACGCCACGCAACAGCTTCATCAGTATCGGCATTTTTTATAAAATCCATTTCGCCTTTCTTGCTAAAGCGAACCTGGTTACCTGGTATGAGTAACCTGGAATTGGTGCCAGATGCCACTACCAAAGAACCTTGCAATAAAGTGGTATTCTCAGTGCTTTCATTATCATAGGCCATTACATTAAAATGCGTACCTATAACACGGATAGAAGTGTCGTGCACTTTAACTTTAAAAGGTTTGGATGAATGATGCGCTACTTCAAAATACACTTCACCGGTTATAGTTACTTCGCGCACTGAATCGCTGAATTCCGTTGGGAATCGTATAGATGAAGAAGCATTTAGCCATACCTTAGTACCATCTGCCAGTTCAACGGCATATTGACCACCTCTGGGAGTGCTTATATTATTATACATTACCTGCTTAACAGCCGCATTCTGAGCATCTTTTTTATATTGTAATCGGCCATCGGCCAACTTTATTACATCCATATTACCCTGCGAACCTAGTGTTCCGTTTGAACTGCTGTCTAAAGTAATAATACTGCCATCTCCTAAAGTAAGGATAGCTTTGTTTCCACCGGGCTCAATATCTTTAACAGGTATAGGCGCCGTAACAACCTCTTTGTGTATAACGGGACGGACAGTAGCAGTATTAAAGAAATAATATAGAGATGAAATAAGAGCAACACTAAGAAAAACTGCTGCGATTCTAAAAAATAATGTCTTGCGAGGGATTCCGCGCGATTTATCCTCTGCCAGAATTGAACTCATTCTTTCTCTAAGCCTGGAGGTTAAGGCTTTTTCCGGTTCTTCAAGCGCTACAAATACCTCATCTTCAGGTAGCGAATGATACCATTCATCCACCACAGCTTTTTCTTCAGCATTGGCAGTTCCTTCCAGGTATTTCTGAACAAGGGGGTATATCGTTTCGGGAATATGGTTCACCTATCAGTAAGTGTATTTTGGCGGCTGTAACACCTATGAATTGTAAAAAAAATCACAAAAAAACCTGCAGCATTCTTTTCATAGAGAATCTTAGATGATGCAACGCCTTATTGATTTGATTTTCAACTGTTTTGGTAGTAATCTTTAATTCTTCGGCTATTTCTTTGGTAGTCATCCCCCTATCGCGGCTGTAAGTAAAAATCAGGCGGCACTTTTCAGGCAAAAAAGCTACTCTATTTCTTTGGTAGTCATCCCCCTATCGCGGCTGTAAGTAAAAATCAGGCGGCACTTTTCAGGCAAAAAAGCTACTTCCCGTCTCACAAAATCAATTAGCAGCTTATGGTGCAGCGCATCTTCGGTGTTGAACCCTGTAGCGGTATCCGTTTGGTTTTCAAGGTATTTAAATTCGTGAGTGTGTTTTCTGATCACGGCAAAAACCATATACTTTGTGGCAGATGCAAGGTATTTTTCAAGGGATTCTATTGATGTATTGTTCCTGTTTTTCCAAAGGCTGGCAAAAACATCGTGTACTACATCTTCAGCCAGTTGTGTGTTTCTAAGCCGTGTAAAAGCTATAGCAAACAGCGTTCTCCAATACCTGTTATAAATTTCAGCAAAGGCTTGGTCATCGCCCGTTGCAATAAGTTGAAGCAGTTCGTTATCCTGGTATTTGTAATACTTTTTCAAAAAATTGAGTTGAGTTAGGGTTAGGATCCAGTTATATCCATTTCAAAACGATAAGGCCAAAATTCAAACAAATAGCAGGTTCAGCTTTTTTGTTTTGCTAATGCTGTTCAGGCAGCAAAATAAAAAAAAATCCGATCATTAATGATTTTTAGATGTTCAACTATATATTCGGCGCATAAAATTATTCGATCTGTGTTATACAAATGTTACTGATCTGTAATATTTATACTACAAAAAACAGGAAGTCATATTTCTGTTGGGTTTTATTATTTTACATCGTTTCTTTAATCATCTAATAATGAATTGTTTTCTCCCCTATTACTTTTTCACTACCATACAGGCTATAAAAAGATTCTTTTTATTCCCCGCAAGTTATTTTGCAGCCTGTGCCTGGTTATTGATCCTGTTGCTGGTTTCCTGCAGGGATAAAAAACTGGCAGATACATTGTTTACCGAAATCCCTTCTTCTCAAAGTCACGTTGATTTCAAAAATGAAATACACGAAGACGAAAACTATAATATTGACAACTACGAATACTTATATAATGGAGCAGGAACTGCAACGGCTGATCTAAACAATGATGGGCTTACCGACATTATATTTTCAGGCAACATGACGCATAGTAAAATCTATATCAATAAAGGTGATCTGCGGTTTGAAGATATTACTGAAAAAACAGGATTTACTGACCGCGAAAAATGGAAAACAGGAATAGCGGTTGCAGATGTAAATGGAGATCACCTGCCTGATATATACCTCTGTTATTCGGGGCCGGGAACAGATGAGGAAAGAACCAATGAATTGTATATCAACACGGGTATAAAAGATGGTATACCTCATTTTAAAGAATCCGCAAAAGAATATGGCTTAGATGCTGCAGGTACATATACCACCATGGTTGCTTTTTTTGATATGGATAAAGATGGCGACCTGGATATGTTTATGGTGAATCATGCAGATATGTTTTACAATCCATTTTTTAATTCGGAAAAACTACGCAGAACAAGACATCCTAAGTTCGGGAACCGGTTGTACAAAAATGATAATGGACACTTTACAGATATTAGTGAACAGGCTCACATAGATGGCAGCGGGCTAAACTTTGGGCTAAGCGTTGCCGTTAGTGATATTAATAACGATGACTGGCCGGATATATACGTTACCAATGATTATGATGAAAGAGATTTTTTGTACATCAATAATCATGATGGTACATTTAAGGAAACCCTTAATACTTCCGCCAAACATATTTCTGAATTTTCGATGGGCTCAGATATTGCGGATTATAATAACGACGGCAAGCCCGACCTGGTAGTGCTTGATATGTTGCCGGAAGATAACTACCGCCAGAAGGTATTGAAAGGCCCGGATGGATATGATAAATACATGTTGCGCCTGAAGCTGGGATTTCATCGCCAGCAAATGCGTAATGTATTGCAGTTAAATAATGGTAACGATACCGCAGGCATACCCATTTTTAGTGAGATAGGGCAACTGGCGGGCATTTCGAATACGGATTGGAGTTGGTCGCCGCTATTAGCAGATTTTGATAATGATGGATGGAAAGATCTCTTTGTATCGAATGGCATATTAAGAGATATGACCAATCTTGATTTTGTGAAGTACTCCATCACCTACTCATCAAAATCAAAAAAAGGCACAGAAGATAAATCGAAAATGTGGGAACTCATCCGCGATCTGCCAACGCAAAAACTCAACAATTATATTTTTCATAATAACCACGACCTTACTTTTAAAAATGTAACAGCAGACTGGGGCATTACCAAAAGCTCGGTTAATAACGGTGCGGCCTATGCTGACTTAGATAATGATGGTGACCTTGACCTGGTGATCAATAACCTGAATGATGAAGCCACCATTTATAAAAACAATACTTCAGAAAAAAAACAGGGGCATTCTATCGGCATAAAGCTGACTGGCAGTAATAAAAATACACAAGCCATAGGCGCTAAAATAATTGTAAAAACCCATTCAACCGAACAGGTACAGGAGCAATATATCAACCGGGGCTTTCAGTCAACTGTAGACGCTATTATGCATTTTGGCACAGGTAAGGACAGTATAATACCATCCATAACTGTGCAGTGGCCACAAGGAGGAGCAACACAACTTTTGGAGGTAAAAGCAGATACATTAATCAATATTGTGCAGACGTCATCGGACACGCTGCAAATTTTGGGAACCGTTTCAAAAAACTTATTTGAAGATATTACAGAAAGTTCCGGAATTGATTTTACACACCACGGGCCGGCATTTGTTGATTTTAAAGTATTCCCGTTATTGCCGCTTCAACTATCCAAAACAGGTCCATGTCTTGGAAAAGCAGATGTTAACGGAGACGGTATGGAAGATATTTTCATAGGCGCTTCTTCAGGCAATGAGAGTCAATTATACCTTCAAACGCCCGATGGAAAATTCGTATTATCAAAATTGCAACCCTGGAATAATCAAAAAGAAATGACCAATACGGATGCGTTGTTTTTTGATGCAGACAAGGATGGCGATAATGATCTTTACCTCGTGAGTGGCGGCGCAGAATTCAATGCAAAAAATAAAAACTACCAGGATAGGTTTTTTGTAAATGACGGCAGAGGCAACTTTACGCAGATAATGGATGCATTGCCCGAAGAAACATTAAGTGGCTCCTGCGCACGGGCTGCTGATATAGACAAAAATGGTACTATTGATATTTTTGTTGGCAGCATGGTTAAGCCTGGATTTTTTCCTGCAGCGCCTGAAAGTTTTATTTTAAGGAATAACAGTGTAAAAGGAAAAATCAGCTTTGTGAAAGATACTTTGCAACTGAAGCCTAACCTTAGAGAGCTGGGTATGGTTAGCGACGCAATATGGGTAGATTTAAATAAAGATGGCTGGCAGGACCTGGTAGTTGTTGGTCAATTTATGCCTGTTCGCATATTCGAGAACAACAAAGGCATTTTGGAAGACGCTTCTGATAAATATGGATTATCCCAGACAAATGGTTGGTGGCGGCGTATACTTGCAGATGATTTTAATAATGATGGCAACACGGATTTTGTATTAGGCAATCTCGGATTAAACTCACCTTTTAAAACTTCCGTTAAAGAACCGTTGAGTATAGTATATGGAGCGTTTTATAGTCCCGATGTTATTAATCCAGTGCTCTCTTATTATAATGGCGGTAAAAATTATCCCTGGTATTCAAAAGATGAAATGGCAGAACAGATGCCAGTGATACAGAAAAAATACCTCAAGTATAAAGATTATGCCCAGGCGCAGATTACAGATATATTCACCAAAGAACAGTTGGATAAATCATCAAAAGTAATGGCCAATATGTTGCAATCGGTTTACCTGCAAAATAATGGCAACAAAAATTTCACCATAACTCAGTTGCCTAACTATGCTCAATTCAGCGCTTTAAATGGTTTGGTTTCCGTTGATGTTGATGGCGATGGCAATAAAGACATTATTGCGGCTGGAAATTTATACCCATTACGTGTTCAGCTTGGTCCATTAGATGCATCCATTGGTTTATTGCTGAAAGGCGATGGCAAAGGAAATTTTACACCAGTGCCTTACGATAAAACCGGGCTTCTGTTGGATGGCGATATCAGAAATGTCATCAGCGTAAAAACAAAAAAAGGGACATTATTAGTGGCTGCAAAAAATGAAGGCAAAGTGGAGGTAGTAAAAATATTGCAATATAGAGATGCCCCATAATATTATTCACGTGAACAATATTCTCATACGAACTTTTTTCTTTTCGCTTTTTATCACGTATTGCATTACCTGCTTTGCACAAAAGCCATCATCTTATTATTTGATTGCTCACCGTGGTGGTGTGGTAGACAGCACTTACACCGAAAATGGATTGCCTGCGCTTTTAGCAGCAATTAAACGTGGATATAAAATGGTGGAGGTTGATCTGCGCTTAACGAAAGATAGCATGCTCATCATTCAACACGATAATAATTTTAAAAGATATTACGGGGTAAATCGTGCTGTAACAGAAATGACCTGGGAAGAAATAAGCAAACTACGCAGTGATAAAGATGGTTGTAAAGTATTATGCTTTGAAGAAGTATTACAACATTGCGCTGGTAAATTAGAGGTAATGATTGATAATAAAATTGAAGGAAATGATACTGTATTATTTTCAAGAGTCGTAAATCTGCTTAAACAATATCATCTGGATAAAAATGCATTGATGATAGGCACAGATGAATCAACATATTTTTTTACAGGTAAAATAAAACTCAGTTGCACGCGAAGACAGTTGGAAGATAATATGCAAAAGCCCGGTTATAGCTCAGCACATTATTATTTATTTGGCGCAGACCTTACCAAAGATGATATAGAGTGGGCAAAGAAAAAAAACATCATGGCAGTAGGCGTAGTTAATGAATGGCGTTACAAAAGATCGAAGGCAACTAATGAAGAAATTGGGAAAGATATACGGCGGTTAAAAGACACAGGTTTGACATATTTTCAGATTGATTCGATGTATGATCGGTTCTTTCAATAAACAGCGAGTGGATAACCGGGATCAAGTATCTACAATAATCATCAGGACACAATTTATCAAGCTTCCGCCGTCTTGGCGAGGGGCTCAACCTGGATATGTCGTCAACAGCTTAATGCGCCGAAGCCATCTCCTGCGTAATAGTATGCGTCTTATAAGCAAGACTGCTTCGACGCCACACTAATGCTCTTAATGTAGTAAACCGTTGTATAGCGCCTCGCAGAACGATGCTAGAGATTAGGTATTTGTAGCAATATGAGAAATATAAAAAAATTTACAGCTTTGTGTTAACCTGAAATTGTCTAATACAAATCAATGTTTTTTTAATACATCATTACCTACAATCACTTTTGCTCATTCGCCCGTTTAGACATACTTTAGTTCCCTAAAAAATCACAATAATAATGCGTTTTCTGTTTTTAAATATCTGCATATACATTGCGGTATCTGTTTCAGCTCAATCAACCGACCCTTCTCATTTTGTTCCCGCCGATAAAAACTTATCCGCCTCATGGAAACAATCCCTTTGGCTAAACGAAAAAAAAATATATAAGGGAAACGAATTAACTACTATCGGTATGCCTTGTGGTGGTATTGCCGCGGGACAATTATATGTCCGTGGAGATGGCACCCTCGCCAACTGGTGGATTGCCAACAATGCTTATAATACAGGTTATGGCATTGATTGGTTATTAAATTTTGATACGCCGCTCGGCCCATGGAAAGTTTGTTACCAAACATTTGAACCTTTCAGCTATATAGATCAGGGTTTTGCCGTAACGGTAAAACAAAATGGTAAGAGTACTACCAAACAACTCAACAAAAAAGATTTTGACAATATTTCTTTTACAGGAGAATATCCCGTTGCTTCAATAAATTATGCTTCTACTGTAAATCCTTTGCCCTTACAGATTGACGCCAATATCTTCTCCCCCTTCATTCCGCTTAATGCGAGGGAATCCGCTACTCCGGGTACGGTTCTGCGTTATACACTTAAAAATACTTCTTCAGAAAAATTGCAGGTTAATCTTACCGGGTGGCTTCAAAACCTGGTGTGTATTGATATTAAAGACCAGGTAAATGGGACCCTGAGAAACAGGGTGGTGAAAAGTGATGGTATGAGCAGTGTAACAATGGATTTGATCAAAGCGGAAAATGAGGCCGCTATAACACGCAGAACTGAAATGTTCCAGGATTTTGAATCGGGCACATATGGCAAATGGAAAGTTACGGGAACCGCATTTGGTAAAACTCCGGTAACCAAAGCTGCGGCTGAGAAGGATGAGGTAGCCGGACACGCAGGCAACTTTTTGATCAATTCAAAATTGACCAGCTATGGCGATAGCGGCACAGGAAAACTTACTTCTCCTGTTTTTGTGATCAAAGAAGACTTTATCAATTTCAAAATAGGCGGCGGCTCCTATCGTGGCAAAACGTGTTTCAATCTGGTGGTGAAAAACAAAGTAGAAAAAACAGCAACCGGCAACACCGAAGAAATATTACGTTTCATGACCTGGGATGTAAAAGCATTAAAAGGTCAGAAAGCATATTTTGAAGTAATTGATGATGAAACAGGAAGCTGGGGACATATTAACCTGGATGAAATTTCATTCAGTAACCTTCCTGCAAAAGACAAATTTTTTCCAGGGGATCATCCTTATTTTGGTAACATATCCCTTAGCGTAATGGACAATAACGCATATGCCGATGCAGATTACTCAGGCATGAATGCTGCAGCCAAAAATGCGACAGCTGCGTTAAAACCTGCAGGTGAAAAATTGCTTGGCGCTACTGGTTCTTCTATTGAACTCGCTCCCGGCGAAACGAAAGATATTACCTTTCTGCTCACCTGGTATTTTCCTAACCGACCTATGCAGTATGGTGAAGGTGGCAACTGGAACATGGCTATTCCAACCGATGGACCTGCTATCGGTAACATGTACGCGAACTGGTATGATAATTCCATGGACGTAGCCTCGTGGTTACATAACAATATTGATCGGCTGACAAAAGCCACTTTCAATTTTCACGATACTTATTATAACAACAGCAGTTTACCATACTGGCTCATACAAAGAATAATGATGCCCGTATCAACCCTTGCAACTGAAACCTGTCAATGGTGGGCTAATGATAAGTTCTGGGCATGGGAAGGTGTTGGCTCCTGCGTGGGCACCTGCACGCATGTGTGGAATTACGAACACGCATTGGCAAGATTGTTTCCCGAACTGGAAAGAAACATCAGGGAAAAAACAGATTACGCTACTTCGTTTCAGGCAGATGGCGGCATTCTTTCGCGCAATGGTTGGGGCGGCATTTTGATTGATGGTCACGCCGGAGGTATATTAAAAGCATACCGCGAACATTTGATTTCAAAAGATGATTTATTTCTTTCCCGCAATTGGGATAAAATAAAAAAAGCTACTGAGTTTATTATTAAGGAAGATGGCAATGCCGATGGCATTATTGAAAAAGAGCAGGCCAATACATACGATATCGCATTCTTTGGAGCGAATACATACGTGGGAGGCTTATATCTCGCTGCGTTAAAAGCATCTTCAAAAATGGCGCTGTTAATGAAGGATACAGTTTTCTCGAAACATTGCGACAGCATTTTTAATAGCGGTAGTAACAAGAGTGTAGAAAAATTATGGAACGGCGAATATTTTGTGCAGGATGTTGATCTTACTAAGCATCCGCTTTCACAATATGCCGGTGGTTGCCTGAGCGACCAGATGTTTGGACAAACCTGGGCGCATCTCGTTAATCTTGGTTATATCTATCCCGAACAAAACGTAAAAACAACTTTACAATCTGTTTGGAAATACAATTGGGCGCCTGATGTAAATGTGCAAAATAGTAAACATAAACCAGAGAGAATTTATGCAAGCCCGGGAGAACCAGGGTTACTGGTTGCCACCTGGCCAAAAAGTAAACATATGGGTGAAGACGGCGTGCGTTATCGCGATGAGGTGTGGACAGGCATTGAATACCAGGTAGCCACAAACATGATTTACGATGGCATGATAGAAGAAGGACTATCTATAGTAAAGGGTATACATGACCGCTACCGTCCCGAAAAACATAACCCATGGAATGAAATTGAGTGTGGAGATCACTATGCCCGCGCTTTAGCATCCTGGGGAGTGTTGCTTGCACTGGAAGATTTTAATTATGATGGTCCGGCAAAATCAATTGCCTTTACCCCAAAAGTGCAGCAGGATAATTTCAAAAGTTTTTTTACTGCAGCAGAAGGTTGGGGAAATATAGCGCAGAAAAGAACTACCGGTCAACAAGTGAATACCATTTCGCTTGCGTATGGTAATCTCAGGTTAACAAATATAGCGGTATCAACTACAGGACAGGCTAAAAAAGTAACAGTAACCATTAATGGAAAAGAAATTCCATCTTCATTTATACAAAAAGACAAT
>JBGALP010000165.1:0-13529 GCA_044223805.1 Agriterribacter sp. | reverse complement strand
ATTTAATGGAACAGATAGCGCTGCCCTTTGTACTTGCGAACTCAACTCATATTTTTCTTCTTTCGGAAATTTCACTACGATATCTTTTTTAACATACATGTATAGTTGATGAGCTTTACTCCAAACCTCAAGTTTTTTGTAATCCCTCATATTGGTGTTCTTTATAGTTAGCTAATATTTCCTTACTCAAACTGTATTCTTTCTCCACACGCCTTAAGCCCTACACCCCAAACCTTACACCTCTAAAAGTAGTTTGCTTTCAATTGTAATCCAGTTTTCTCGTCAAGTCCAAACATCAGGTTCATATTCTGCACTGCATGTCCGCTTGCGCCTTTCAGCAGGTTATCTATAATAGAATGCACTACTAGTTTACTCCCTACTTTCTCTAATTGAATAATGGCTTTGTTAGTATTTACAACTTGCTTTAAAAATATAGGTTGATCGCTCACGAAAGTGAAAGCAGCATCTTTATAAAAATCTTTATACAGTTGCAGCAACACACTATAATCTTTTTCGCAATGTACGGTTGAGCTTACAAAAATACCTCTTGTAAAATCGCCTCTCCACGGTACAAAACTCAGGTCAATACTGCCTACAGGTTGTAATTGTACAAGCGATTCACCAATCTCACCCATATGCTGATGCGTGAGTGTTTTATATGCCTGTATATTATTAGCACGCCAACTGAAATGTGAAGTGGTAGAAAGACTTTGTCCCGCACCGGTACTGCCTGTGATACCTGTAGTATATATTTCATCCAGCAAACCGGCTTTTGCCAACGGCAATAATCCAATTTGAATAGCGGTAGCGAAACAACCAGGATTGGCTATGTTATTTGCTGCCTTGATTTCGCTTCTGTTCAGTTCAGGCAAACCGTATATGAATTTACGATTTCCAATACCGGATTGCGCGCTTAAGCGAAAATCATTTGCGAGGTCAATGATTTTCGTGTGATCATTAACGGTATTCTCAGCGAGAAACTTTCTTGATTCGCCATGACCCAGGCAAAAAAACAATACATCAGCACTGCCATTTTGTATTCCTGAAAGATCATCGGAAAATTGCAGATCTGTTTCGCCCAAAAGATCATTATGAATAAAAGAAACTGGCTTTCCGGCGTTGCTTCGGCTGTTTATAAAAATTATCTCGGCTGCAGGATGGCGGATAAGTAATCTTATTAATTCCCCACCTGTATATCCAGCTCCACCTATAATTCCAATTTTAATTTTTTGCATATCAACTGATATTATACCTGTCGTTTTGAGTAGAAGGCTGAGAGCTTAAAATAAATTCGAGTGGCTCTTCAGCATTGTTTACTATACGATGTACTACACCTGGCAGTACATGAAATCCCTCTCCTCGTCGGACAGTATAGGTATTGTTGTCAATTTCAAAACTGGCTGTGCCGTTCAAAATATAAAAAAATTGCTGCGCTTCTTTATGATAGTGAAAGTCTTCAGCGGTTTGCGCGGGCATTTGTTCCTGCTTTACAGAAAGTGTTTGCGTATCTACCAATACCCATCCATCGCATGCATTACCCCATGTATAATGGGTGAGCGGTTTATATTTACTTACCGGCTGCATCTTTTTGCACCATCTGGTGTATAGCTGTTTGATTACCGAATATTTTACTGAATCCCCGCACATCATCACCGGTAAAGCCGGTATTCATTTCACCGTATTTACCAAACCTGCTGTTCATTAAATCGTATGCCGATTCAATACCTATAACCTGGAAACGGTAAGGAAGTAACTGCACAAATACTTTTCCGGTTACGGTTTGCTGTGAGTTGCTTAAGAAGGCTTCTATATCACGCATTACCGGATCGAGTATTTGTCCTTCATGCAGCCAGTTGCCGTAAAATTGAGCCAATTGATCTTTCCAGTTCAATTGCCACTTAGTGAGCGTATGTTTTTCCAGCGCGTGATGCGATTTTAAAATCACCATTGGCGCTGCCGCTTCAAATCCTACTCTGCCTTTTATTCCGATAATAGTGTCGCCTACATGAATATCGCGGCCAATGCCATAAGCACTCTGCTATACTGTAAATATTGAATGGCTTCGGTTGGATGCCCAAAAGTTTTGTCACCTGGTCTTTCTTAACTCGCCCTTTTCAAACGTTAACAAACTTCTGCCTCTGCAGCGGTAACCCAGTTACCAAGCCTTCAGGCACACGTCTTAATGATAAATTTTTTCCGTTCACACTGTCTCATGTTTTTATTGATGGAGTACATGGCTTTCTCAAAATTGAGATTAACGCCTTTACTCTTGAGTAAGTAATTTCTTCTTCTTGCTCAGTTTCGCAATCCTTTGATAGGTGTTGAGAATCACACCGGGAATCATGATATGAAATACCATATCAAATCTTACCTGGTCGTTACCAGCGCCTGTACTACCATGGGCAACCGCATCTGCATTCAATTTTTTTACATGTTCCGCTATATGCAATGCCTGGCTTAACCTTTCTGCGCTTACACTTAAGGGGTAGGTATTGTTTTTAAGTACGTTTCCGTAAATCAAATATTTTATAATGCTGTCGTAGTACGATTTTACAGCATTTACTGTAGTATGTGTTTTTACACCCAACGCATATGCATGCGCTTCAATTTTTTTTAACTCTGCTTCATCAAAACCTCCTGTATTTACAATTACAGAGTGAACTTCATACCCTTTATCCTCGCTTAAATATTTTACGCAGTAAGAAGTATCTAATCCACCGCTAAATCCAAGAACAATTTTTTTCGTTGCCATTGCCTGTCCGGTTTGATCTTAAAAAGTATATGATGATTTTAGAAATTAAAGAAGAAGCTGAAAATGGAATGCAAGCGCCTGGGTTTTATTTGCTCTTCTTTATCTTTTTTCAAAAAGGGTTGGAGTAATTTCCATTTCTTTATGCGCATAAAGCGTTCATACAGTTTTGAATGCTGTTGAAAGTCTTCTTTGGTTTCTTCTGGCTCATAATGATCTTTAGGGTCGTACAACATCGCGGTACAGAAGCAATTTTTTCTTTCCTTGCTCATCAGTATATCGTAATTCACGCAGTTTTTGCAACCCGCCCAAAAAGCTTCATCCTGTGTTAATTCAGAATACGTAACGGGCTCATATCCTAATTCTGAATTTATTTTCATTACTGCCAAACCGGTAGTTAACCCGAATATTTTTGCTTCGGGGTACAGTTTACGGCTCAGTTCAAATATTTTTCTTTTAATAGCGCGTGCCAATCCTCCCTTTCTGAAAGGTGGAGAAACTATTAAACCTGAGTTGGCTACATACTGACCATGACTCCATGTTTCAATATAACAAAAGCCTGCCCAAATGCCTTCTTTACTAAAAGCAATCACCGCTTTCCCTTCCCGCATTTTCTGTTGAATATATTCCGGGCTTCTCTTGGCTATGCCCGTTCCACGCGCCTTTGCAGATGAAGCCATTTCATCACAAATAATCTGGGCAAAGTCGAGATGACTTTCATTTGCAACCAATACCTGAAATTGTTCCTGGGTTTTCATTTTCTTTAGTACTTGATAAACGACATTACTATACAATAAACGATTAAAGACGAAAAACTAGCCGGCTTTACAATTTGCCGCTTGACAGTTTTTTATACAACACAGTATTTGAGAGGTATCAACGTCGTACCCTGAAGGGAGTTTGAGGACAGAAAAAAACTGCTCCTGGCAGAACAGGAAAAACCCCACGCCGTGTAGCAGCATTTGCTCCTACGGTAGCGATTACTATGGTGAGATTTTTTTGCATTTCAATTAAAATAAAATAAAGCTCGGCTTTGATTAAAATTTTTGACGATGCAAAGAAAATACTTTTTTTATTTGCGGGGGCTTTTTTTATGTGAAATTTTGAGAATCAAAAGGTAAAATTACAAGCAGACCGGAACGCTGTGTACTGCGGCACTGATTTCCCTTATCAACATAGGGTCTTTTTCTATGGCGTTACCTACTACAATCACGTCTGCGCCTGCTTTACAGTTAAGGTAAGCCTTTTCTGGGTCATTAATTCCGCCGCCTACTACCAGTGGAGCCTCTATTACGGCAGACACTTTTTCAATCATAGCTTCGGTAATGGGCCTTCTGGCACCACTGCCGGCATCCATATAAATGAGCTTCATGCCCAGCATTTCGCCTGCCATGGCCGTGCACATGGCAATTTCGTTTTTGTCTGCAGGTATGGGTGTAGCATTGCTGATGTAGGATACGGTGGTTGGAGCGCCGCCATCAATTACCATATACCCGGTTGACATAATTTCCAAACCGCTCTGTTTTACAAACGGGGCCGAAATAACATGCTGACCAATTAATAATTCAGGATTTCTTCCTGAAATCAGAGAAAGGTATAAAAGTGCATCTGCATAACGGGTAACCTGAGAAGGCGTTCCCGGAAAAAGAATAACGGGAATATTACTTTGTTTTTTTATTTGTAATACTACTTCATCAAGATGATTACTGATCACCAGGCTGCCACCTACCAATAGATAATCTACTTTGGCTTCGGTGGTAAGCATAACCAGTTCCGTTATTTTCTGCTCATCTACTTTATCGGGATCAATAAGTACAGCAAATGATTTTTTGCCCTCCTTTTTTTTATCGGCTATGGATTGATAAATACGGTTAACCATTCTTCGATTTATTGATTCCTTATTTTACAAAAATGCAAAAAAGTTTTTGTTAGCGCTTTAATTAATTATAGACTCATAGTAAATGTAACAAGATGCCTTGGGGAAACTACGACACATTAATACTATTTAGAAAAAAACACCTGAATAACCAAATTTTTTTATCACTCTGGTGTGAAGAAAAGACCTAATACAGTACTGCATTCAGTCTATGTCACTTATCCACAAGATGGGGATATTTAACAGTTTGACAAGACAATTAAGCCCGATATTTTCGCTGTCTTATCATTTGATAACATTTAGGTAATCCAGCAATTTCCAAACATAAATTTTTACGCTGTCATGAACAAAGAAAAGAAAAGCGGAGGCTTGAAGTATAGTCGTCACTTTACCCGTGAAGGGGTAGATGTGTTTGAGCAATTTGAATATGATTTTCGTACTTCAGTAATACGTAATCCAAACGGCGAAGTAGTATTTGAAATGAAAAATGTAGAGGTTCCAAAGGAATGGAGCCAGATTGCTACAGATATATTAGCACAAAAATATTTCCGTAAGGCTGGAGTCCCTCAGCCGGATGGATCTTTGGGTCGTGAAACTTCTGCAAAACAGGTAGCACACCGCATGGCAAATTGCTGGAAAGTATGGGGTGAACGTTACGGTTATTTTAATTCTGCAAAAGATGCGCAGGTATTTTACGAAGAGCTGGTCTACTGCATTTTAAACCAGGCTTGTGTGCCAAATAGTCCGCAATGGTTTAATACCGGTTTATACGAAAGTTATGGCATTACCGGCAAACCCCAGGGACACTATTTTGTAGATGCTGTGGATGGACAATTGAAAAAATCTACTTCTGCATATGAGCGCCCTCAACCACATGCATGCTTTATACTGAGTGTTGAGGATGATTTGGTTAATGAAGGTGGTATTATGGATCTATGGGTTAGAGAAGCCCGTATTTTCAAATATGGCAGCGGTGTTGGTACTAACTATTCCAATATTAGAGGCGAAGGGGAAAAATTAAGCGGCGGGGGTACCTCTTCTGGTTTAATGAGCTTTTTAAAAATTGGCGACAGGGCTGCGGGCGCTATCAAAAGTGGTGGCACTACAAGACGTGCGGCTAAAATGGTATGTCTTGATCTTGATCATCCTGAAGTATTGGATTTTATCAATTGGAAAGTAGAAGAAGAAAATAAAGTAGCTGCGCTTATTGCGGCAGGTTATGCATCTGATTATGAAGGTGAAGCCTACAAAACCGTAAGCGGTCAGAATTCAAATAATTCTATTCGTATACCCAACGAATTCTTTGAAAAACTGGAAAAAAACGAGGATTGGGAGCTAAAAGCACGGTCTGACGGAAGAGTAATGAAAAAAGTACCTTCCAAAGAAGTGTGGAACCAGATTGCATATGCAGCCTGGCGTTGTGCGGACCCGGGTACCCAATACGATACCACTATTAATGAATGGCATACCAGCCCCAAAGGTGGACGTATCCGGGCCTCCAACCCTTGCAGTGAGTATATGTTCCTTGACAATACTGCCTGCAACCTGGCTTCTGTAAACCTGCGCAAGTTTTTTAACGAAAGCAACAACAGTTTTGATGTTAAGGGATTTGAGTACACCGTTCGTTTGTGGACAACAGTGCTGGAAGTATCGGTTTTGATGGCACAATTCCCCTCTAAAGAGGTAGCGCAACTTTCTTATGATTACAGAACCCTGGGATTAGGTTATGCCAATCTGGGTTCTATGTTAATGGTGAGCGGCATTCCTTATGATAGTGAAGAAAGCCCGTGGTATTGCCGGAGCTATTACCGCTATTATGACGGGCATTTCTTATAAAACATCCGCTGAAATCGCCAGCATTCTCGGACCCTTTGCCCGTTACGAAGAGAATAAAGATGATATGATGAAGGTGATGCGCAATCATCGCCTGGCAGCTTACGACGCAGATGAATATGAGCAATTAAGTATAAAGCCACAAGGTATTCATGCAAAATATTGCCCCGACTATTTATTAAAAGCCGCCTGCAGCGCGTGGGATGATGCGGTGGAAATGGGAGAAAAATATGGTTACCGCAATGCGCACCACGGTAATCGCTCCAACCGGAACCATTGGTTTGGTAATGGATTGCGATACTACAGGTGTTGAACCTGATTTCGCTTTGGTGAAATTTAAGAAATTAAGCGGTGGTGGTTATTTCAAAATCATTAACCAATCGGTACCCCAGGCATTGAAAAATTTAGGGTACAACGAAAAAGAAACAGACGCCATTATTAAATATGCTGTTGGTTCAGCCAGTTTTGCCGGTGCTCCTTTTATTAATTCACAATCCTTAAGCGAAAAAGGATTTATAGCCGAAGAAATTAAGAAACTGGACTCAGCGCTTGCTTCAGCTTTTGAAATTGGTTTTGTATTCAACAAATTTACTTTAGGCGAGCCTTGCCTGGAAAGATTAGGCTTTACACCAGACCAATACAACGACTGGAGCTTTAACCTGCTGAATGCTTTAGGCTTTACACCAGAGCAAATTGAAGCGGCTAATGACTACATATGCGGCACTATGACCATTGAAGGTGCTCCATATCTCAAAAAAGAACATTACGCAGTATTTGATTGCGCTAATAAATGCGGTAAAAAGGGACAGCGCTATATCCATGCGCATGGTCATATCCGTATGATGGGTGCGGCACAACCGTTTATCAGCGGCGCTATTTCAAAAACCATCAACCTGCCTAATGAAGCAACTGTAGAAGAAATAGCCGACAGCTATATGCTGAGTTGGGAATTAGGGTTGAAAGCGTGTGCGCTTTATCGCGATGGTTCAAAATTGAGCCAGCCACTCAGTACTAAAAGTGATGCTAAAAAACCTAAGGAAGAAGCCGCAGCAGAAGAGCAACCGGCTGCACAGGAAAGCCAGTTGATTGATATGGGTAAGTTAACGGTAGATGAATTATTGGAAGAGTTGCATAAGCGTATGCAGGAATCAACCGATACTAAATTAAAACGCCAATTATCAAGAATAGTAGAAAGAAAAACGTTGCCTGCCAAACGTCGCGGGTTTACACAGAAAGCAAAAATAAACGGACAGGCGCTCTTTCTTCGTACCGGTGAGTATGGTGATGCTACATTGGGTGAGATTTTTATAGATCTCGCAAAAGAAGGTTCAACCTTACGCAGTTTGATGAACTGTTTTGCTATATCCGTTTCCGTAGGGCTTCAGTATGGTGTGCCACTGGAAGAATTTGTAGAAAAGTTTGTGTTTACCAAATTTGAGCCTGCAGGTATGGTAGATCACCCGAATATAAAATCTACTACATCTATTGTTGATTTTGTGTTCCGCTGCCTTGCTTATGAATATTTAGGCAGAACAGACCTGGTACATGTGTTGGACAAACCAGAGCTGGGCAACCTGGGCACGGATGATTGGGACGATGTACCCACGGGATTAGAATATGCTAAGCCTGCATTGAGTGATGTACGGGTGGTGGCTTCTTCATCGCCAGCCAGTGGTTCTGCGGTACAACCTTCTAAAACCCAACGGTCAGCGGTAAACGCTAATGCGGTAAGCGAGCATCTTAAAAGTATGCAAAGCGATGCGCCTTCCTGCAACTTTCTACTGTGGTCATGTTACTGTAGAAGCGGAACCTGCTACAAATGCCTGAACTGTGGTAACAGTATGGGTTGCAGCTAATAAATATTATAGCGGTACTGAACTATAAAACTTTTCAATTAGGACGGTTAGGAATATAAACCTACAAATCCGTCCCGATTCTTCGGGATGGATTTTTTGTTTTTATATGGTAAATACATTGGCGAAAATGCGTTTTTTTGTACCTGTAACTTCTGAGTAACAGTGTCTTTACGACGAAGGCTTCTTTTTAACCGATTTTCTGCCTTCATAGTCCCTAAGTACGATCTGGTAGAATATGGGCGGTGATAATTCTTTTAACGGATTGTTAGTATTTTCTTTACGAGTCTAAACTTTGAATAATGACAAAAGTAATCGCCGTAATTGTATGTATTATTTTTCTTTCTTCATGCGCTCAATCAATAACGCCCACCCAGGCTGCCAGTGGTAACTACAAAAGATGCCGTAGTTTAGGTAATGATGAAATGGAAATGCACCTGCTGTACCACAATGTCACGTATTATTGTCGCAAATCAACAATAAAATACTCCTGTTTGTAAAGTTTAAATTTCCGGGTGTAATAATAGCAGTTTAAGCTTTCTTTTTTATCTTCATGGCATGCAGGTGAATGTAACATATAAAAAGCGCAGGTACTACAGGCATTGCGATACCATTTTATCAGCAAAAGAGAGATCAAATTAATGATCATTTTCGTTAATGTTTTTATTACTCACTGGCTGCAGGATTGTTTGCTTATAAAAGGTATTGTATGCTTTCCTGGTAAGTTCGCTGGTATGGATAATGATCGTGCTTGCGTTTTGGTGGTGGTTGCCTTCTACCATTTTTACAAAGATCGGCAACTTTTAAAGATCAATTTAATGTTACGTTGGAAGAAAATCATTTCTTTATTGATAACGGTCATGGATCGGCAAAAACATGGGCGTGGCGCGATTCAATTGGATAATGGGGCCCTAATTTTTTACACCTCTATTTTAATCCCCGCAGTTTTTTCTTTTGCCAAAAGATGCTTTTCAAACAGCGATGATCTGCACCAGGGCGAGGCAGTTGTTAAAAAGCAAAATCGGCAAGGGATAGCGCTCCAGATCCTATATTCGTTTATATAAGGGTAAAACAAAAACCGGATGCTTGGGCACCCGGCTAGTAAGCTATATTAGTAAAAATTACTGAATGTTAGGATTCTTAGTGTAGCCGCCCATTTTAGCCTCGATGCTTAAGGTGGCATGAGGAACTGCGCGAAGACGGGCTTTGTCAATCAGCTTTCCGGTTACCCTGCAAATACCATACGTTTTATTTTCAATACGCATCATGGCTTTTTCCAAATGATCTATATATTGAATCTGACGGCTGGCCATCTGGCTTAATTGTTCCCTTTCCATGCTGATACATCCTCCATTGTCATATACCTGTTCTCACTCTCATCTCCTCCCATATCATCTTTACGTGTAATTAACCCCTGAAGATGGTTAAGCTCTTTTTTGCGGCTTCCAATTTACGCTGGATCAATTCCACAGCCAAATTCTGTCAATTCTGCATCACTATATCTCATTACTGGTCCATTTTGTTGTGCAAGCGGCCTGTCAACTGAACTGGGTAACTCAGGCTCGCCGCCCGAGCAGCGTTTATGCTTAATTTAGGTATAATAACGGGTTTTAAAGGCTTTTTCTTCTTTAGGTTTGTCCTTAACTGTCTTTTTTAATCTGCGATTAAACTTCGAAAAGTTATCTTTCACTGGTATGGCAGGTGTTGGTGCAGATTCTTTAACCGGCATAACCTTCTTAACGATTTTCTTGCTTAATTGCTGCTTTGGGTTCTGCCTTTTTTGCAGACGCTACTTGTTTAACCGGAACTATTTTTTGCTACTTCTTTTTTTACTGGCTTTAGCAATCGGTTTTTTAGCTTCTGGCTTGGCAGACTTTTTGCAGGTTTTAGCTGCAGGCTTTGCAACTTTCTTGGTATAGGGTTTAGCTGCTTTTTTGCAGCTTTTTTAGGCGCCGCTTTTACAGCTTTGGCTTTCTTAGGGAACCACTTTTTCGCTGGTTTTTTGTTGGTTGCCATGCATTTATGCTTTTTTAGTAACTAAAATTTTTAAAGGTATGTCATTTACTTCTATTTCAATTCCATCCGTTAGTTCTGGTAACCATTCTAATTTGTCTGCCAAAATTTCGGCGCAAATATATGTATTAAATTCAGTGATAGATGGTTTCAGCATAGTATTTTCAGATAGTTTCACCAAAAATCCTGTCAGTTAATTCATAGCCACTATCCTTTCTTACTTTCTGAATACGGTTTACTATCTCACGGGCGTTTCCCTCATTTTCCAGCTCTTGTGTAATGGTTACATCCGTTGCCACAGTTAAGGAACCCTTATTTGCAACTGTCAACCAGGTACATCTTCGCTTTGTATGTCTACCTCAGTAAGCGCAATAGGTATTTTTTCATCCTGGATAGTAAGCGTATAAACACCTTCCTTTTCTATAGTGGCAATATCAGCTTGTGTAAATGCCCCTAAAGCCGCACTAACAGCTTTCATTTTCGCACCTAGTTTTTTGCCCAATAGCCACAAAGTTGGGTTTTAATCTTTTTTGCTGATAAAACGTTATTCTCTGTAATATATTCTATTTCCTTTATGGCTAACCTCATTTTTGATAAGATCTGCCTTTTTCTATTTGTTCTTTGATTCCCGGATTAGAAACGAGGATCAGCACTTTTGAAGCGGCTGCCTTGCGCTTTAATGTTTGCCTTTTTACGTAAAGACAATATAAGTGACGATATGTCCTGTGCAAGCTGCATTCTTTCTTCCAGTGCTTCATCAATTACTTTTCATCTGGTTTGGGGAAAAAGGTATGATGTACAGATGCCGCTTTATGCCTGCCGGAAATAGCATTCAGGTTTGTAGACAAGGCATCACTAAAAAAGGGGGGATATTGGTGCCATTAACTGAACAACCGTCTCGAGGCATTCAAACAGCGTTTGATAGGCGCATATTTTATCATGCTCGTATTCGCCCTTCCATGGCGACTGGCATAAACGCATACCAGTTGCTCAGATGTTCATCCACAAAATCTTCTATAGCCCGGCTGCGTGAGTAGGTTCATAATCGTCCATGTACTCATTTACTTTCTTCTTCAAACTGTTTAAAGAAGACAAGATCCACTGATCAATTTCCGGACGTTCTAGTAATGGTATGTATGCCTCTCTGAATGCGAAACCGTCAACATTGGCATACAAGGCAAAAAACTGGTATGTATTATATAAGGTACCAAAGGATTTACGCTGTACTTCCTTTATGCCTTCCAGGTCAAATTTTAAACTATCCCACGGAGATGCGTTAGTAATCAGGTACCATCTTGTAGCGTCAGCGCCAAATTTTTCAATAGTAGCAAAAGGGTCTACCACATTACCCAGGCGCTTGCTCATTTATTCCGTTCTTGTCCAGTACTAAGCCGTTTGAAACCACAGGTTTTATAGGCAAGCCCGAGATATTGTTCATCACTCACTGCAAACCCTGCCTTTTTTGGTTCTTCCTGCACAGATTCTTTTAATAAACTGCCTAAGGCATGGAGCGTATAAAACCAACCGCGGGTTTGGTCAACGCCTTCGGCAATAAATCCTGCAGGGTAGTTCTGAGCGAATACTTCTTTGTTCTCCAAAAGGGAAATGCCATTGCGCATAGGCATGGCTCCACTATCGAACCAAACGTCTACCAGGTCGGGTATCCGCTTCATGGGTTTGCCGGATTTGCTCACCAATACCACTTCATCTACATAAGGTTTATGCAGATCGAGAATGCCTTCGTGCAAGTAATTTTTATTTACCTCTCCTCCTAATACTTCACCGGCTTTTTTTATTTCCGCATTTAGCTCAGCTATTGGTGCCAAACCTCTTCGTTACCGTCTTCTGTTCTCCAAACGGGCAGGGGAGTTCCCCAATACCTGCTGCGGCTCAGGTTCCAGTCCACCATATTCTCCAGCCAGTTGCCAAACCTGCCTTCGCCGGTTGATTTGGGTTTCCAATTGATGGTTTTGTTCAGCTCCACCATCCGGTCTTTTAACGCGGTGGTTTTTATAAACCAGGCATCAAGCGGATAATATAAAACCGGTTTATCTGTACGCCAGCAATGCGGATAATTGTGTTCGTATTTTTCTATTTTAAAAGCACGGTTTTCCTTTTTCAACTTCACGCAGACAATAACATTTACATCTAAGTAGTCCTTTTCGTCCTTATAATTTTTTACATACCGGTTACTGAACTCTCCGAGACCATCAACAAATTTCCCTTCTCTGTTAACCAATACTAACTTTTCTAATTCGCCATAATTGTTCAATCCTGTAAAATCCGACATTATTTTTTTGTCCTACCCTAAAGTCATCTGCTCCAAAATCGGGAACAGTATGTGCCATACCGGTACCATCTTCAGTAGTTACAAAATCACCTAATAGCACTCGGAATGGTCTTGGATTGGGAATGCTTTGTTTTATAGATTCAAGGGAATTGGCGGTAAACGGAAGCAGTTGTTCGTATTGCAAACCTTCAAGGTCTTTGCCTTTAAAGGTTGCCAGTATACTCCATGGAAGTGTTTTGCTTTCGGGCGTGTACGCCGCGAAATCACCATTTTCTCCTTCTGGTTTAAAATATTTATTCACCAGCGCTTTTGCCAATATAACATTAACGGGCAGGTGCGTGTAAGGGTTAAATGTTTTTGCTAATACATAATCAATGTTACCACCTACTGTTAACCAGAGGTTTGATGGTAATGTCCATGGAGTAGTCGTCCAGGCAAGAAAAAAAACATTTTCACTTTGCGCCGCATTGAAAAGGAAATTACTTTCTGCATTTTTTACAGCTCTGAACATGGCAACTGCAGAAGTATCCTTTACCATTTTATAAGTGCCCGGCTGATTGAGCTCATGAGAACTTAAGCCGGTTCCTGCTGCTGGAGAATAAGGTTGAATACTTACGCTTTCATACAGCAAGTCTTTATTATATAATTCTTTCAAACACCACCATAATGTTTCAATATATTTATTTTCGAAGGTGATGTAAGGGTCTGATAAATCAACCCAATAACCCATTTTTTGTGTAAGCTCATCCCACTTGTCTTTATATTTTAATACTTCACGGCGACAAGTAGCATTGTATTCTTCAACTGATATCTTCTTTCCAATATCTTCTTTAGTAATACCCAGCATTTTTTCTACACCTAATTCTACAGGCAAACCATGGGTATCCCAACCCGCTTTTCTTTTTACGTGGTAAC
>JBGALP010000164.1:0-11586 GCA_044223805.1 Agriterribacter sp. | reverse complement strand
TAGTTATAAATTTTAGATTGTTTTTGACTTAATTCATCATATACTGCACTTCACAAGCCTCCCACGCCTTGGGTATTTCCAATTTGTCTATCATTCGATCCAGTGCTGTTTCCGGTATGGGGTGCTGCCTGTTTTTGTTTTGCGCCAGCAATTCACGGTATGGAACCTCAATATAAATAATCTTTGTTTTAGCTCGGTAATCGTCAAACAGATCTATTAATTGCCCACGCATTTGCACAGTTATGTTAGTCGCGTTCCAAATAAATGGCTGCCCTTTTCGTAAAAAGGTTTTAGCAAGTTCTTTTGCCTCTTGTATGATTCTGCCATTGGCAATCGCATCATTATGCTTTGCTTTTATTTTTCGGCGCATATCATCTAATGAAATAACAGGATAATCGGCAAGGTTTTTCTTTATATAAAAATCTTTGCCACTACCGGCAATGCCCGATAACAAAATCACTTCGCCACGATAATCATCAAACGGAACATAATCTGCAGTTCGATCATCTTTCCGGAAATATTGAAACCGTGCCAATGCATTGCCAAATGCCTTAGGCCTTCCCCAGCAATCTTGTTCACGGCAGAGCTCTTCATACAGGTTTATTTTATACAATAATTCATGCTGATCTTTACAAATTCTGCCCAGCACATCTGCTTTAGCCAGCATTGCTAATAAACGGGTATTGGTTTCCAGACTGGCTTTAAGCAAATATTGCACAGGATTTTGTTTGTCGAATACCCAAAGCGGTAATCCGTGATAACGTACCAACCCTACTACTTCTTCTCGAATAGAAAATGGACATGACAACTCTTTGTATAGAATTTTACGTGTTGTTAAGGCGCCTTTTTTAGCATGACCGGGTGAAACTATATCACCATTATCGTCAGTAAACGTGCATGATCTTTTTTCTACATCATGCAAAAGTGCCGCAGCCCAAAGCAACTCCTGTTCATCTGCAGCAAGAAGCTGGTATTCGGTCATCGTTTCCAAAGCCCGTAAAACCATCTGCGTATGAACCGCAACGTTACCTTCGGCATGATGCACCGGACTTTGTGGTACATGTTGCATATCAGATATCCAGGAAAAATTTTCCAGGGCAGTCCAAGTTTTATCTTTTGTTATCGTCCACATTTCTTTCGTGTTTTAGAGGAGCTCGTTTCCAGTTCCTGGTCCAGTGTTCATCAGTTTTTACATGTCCTTTACGTACGTATTTAAAAACATTATACGCAAAATCATCAACAGAATAAGATGCTGTATTACGGCTTACAATGCCCTCCATGCTGCATTCAATTCCTGTAATAATATCGGAGGAACTAAAGGCTCCGGGCTGTTTTACCATATCCAATACCTGCTTTTCATAAACCGTTTTATCCGATGGATTTTTGCATTCAGCTATTACAGGAACTGTTGGAAAATCAAAAGCTGCTGCTATAAATCCGGTTTCTTCCCATGAGAGCCATTGATTTTTTTCGCGTATGGCGAATACATAGTAATGTTGCTCCAGCATTTGGTAAGCGATGGAATGAATGGCATAAAGGTTTTCGCCAAATATTTCATAATTACCCAAATCCCGTTTCAGCAATTCCCATTTTTCCCGCAGAAATCTTGTCCAAGGTGTTGTTGACGGTGCCGCATGAGAACGGGCAAAAACACCGTACTGGTTAATACAATTGTTTTCCCCATCCAGTTTTTCCGTATGAATTATTTGAGGAATAAGCTTTATATCCTCCCAGTAATTATTGTTAATGCGATCATCGCTTGTGGTACCTGGCGAGAAAGGATAATGCCAGGTGCGTCCATATTTTCGTGAACCAATCATAGTAATTTGTTTTAGTATAAAAAATAGAATCCCATGTCCTGTTTAAGCAGAACCCATCATATTTCTATAACTAAACAATTACATAACTTCAATGTTGAATGGCTTTTACAATTGAATATGACAATGCATATTTTAACGCGTCAAAAGTATACAAAAGATTTGCTACCGCCAACTGATGAGTAACCTGAGCCTCACAACAAAACCAACACTGAGCTTTTTAGCAAACCAACCAGTGTATTGTATCTAACCTTGTTGAATCAAAAATTTATGGATATGATTTATGCACTTAACCCTTCCTCAAATGTAAAAGACTCCGCATAGGATTTTTCACATCTATCGTTTCACGTTTCACAAATTCCAACTAATTCACTACCGCTTCGCTTACAAATACCCATCCTTCTTTGCCTTTGCCCTCGTGCCATGGCGGAAGCGAGCGGATAGGCTGTGCGACAATCTTCAGACATTCTACCTGGGCGGCAGAAAATGCTACATCCTGCTGTATGAGTTTACGGGGAGAACCTTTTGGTGGTACCGGAGGTTGTACAGCGGCCAATAAACTCAGGTGGCTGCTATCTTTACCGCCCCATACCTCAATTTTGGTGGCAGGGAAAATATATCCATCAACGTTTTGAAGCATGTTCAGTAACACATTTTTTACGGTTACTTCTTTTTTAAAAAGCAGGTAATATGCGGCGTTGTTTTTATTATAACCAAACCAGTCGCCGTTAGTAGTGTTGGCATAATCGCCCAGCATACCGTCTGTTAAGGCACTGCTGCCAGAAGGTTTATATCTTGGATCGGGCGGTAAAATCACTACTACAGAATCAGGGGTGAGCCCACGTTTAATAAAAGTGGCTTGTGCATTACTACTTCCATACCATCCCTTTTTAAAAGCTTTTGCATTAATTGTGGCATTTTTATCAATAGGTATTGGAGCATTATATACTGTGCCACTCACACTATCAGGCTCGGTGCCATCCAGTGTATAACGTATTTCAACCCCCTTAAAAGGATGTTTAATTTCAACTGCAACAGTATTGTCAAAAATACCGGGTGGTGTTTTAAACATAGGTGCACTTAGTGCAACAATATCGCCACCTTTATCAACAAATCCATTTTCGATAAGTGTTTTAGGGTATTTGGTTTTGAGGCGTTGCAATTGTGTACTGTCTATTTTGGTGTCCCATATATATACAGATGCAAGATCAGGTAACGGTAAAACTTTCTCCAGCGCGTCTGCTGTAACCGCGGTACCCGATAACGTTAGTTCGCGCAGGCTTTTAAGCGTTGTTAGTGATGTTATTCCCTGCGGTGTAACATCGGTATAGTTGAGGTTCAACTTGCGAAGATTAACGAGTTGCTGCAATACTTTCAGATCATCGTCCTTTACCGGCATGCGGGCAAGGCTCAGTTCAACCACCTGTTGTTTTACCGGTAACAATTCTTCCAGGGCTTTGGTATTGTATGCGTTCTTGCCAAAAAAGTTAACTGATAATGCCGGAGAATTATTTCCAAGCGGAACCACAATGCGGTAATTGTTATTAAGAGCCAATACCTTTTTTTCATCGGCTGCTTCAAAAGTATATACAGGATTAGAAGCCATAGCTCCTTCTGAAGGTAGTAAGTATTGCGTAGCTACTATACGGAAAGAATCTTTTTCAGGCAGGCTGAATAATTTGGCATCGGTTGCCGCGCCGGATTTAATCCATGCCTGCAATACCATAATTTCAGTTTCAGTTAACTGTGGCTTAGAGGCTGGAGGCATGTGCTTTTTTTCGTCGGCGGGTAAATGAATGCGGTGTATAAGCAAACTTGTATCAGGATTGCCTGGTATAAACAACGGTCCTGATTTTCCACCAGCCAACACACCTTTAAGATCAGATAAAAGTAAACCACCTTTTACACTCGCCTCACCATGACAGCTCACACATTTTTTTTCAAGTATGGGCTGAATCACGTCCGCATAAATAATTGCCTGGTCAGGCGCTACTGTACGGATCTCATTCTTTTTAATGGGCGCCAGCACATAGTCTTCGCCGTGAGTGAGGTCAGCTCCCCAGTGTCCTGTTATAATAATGGCAATTGTTGCTATAAAGGTATACATTCTTGTGAACATTACCCGTTTTGACAATAGCGGAAAGTAAGAATAAAACAGAAAGCCAAAAATGGCAATAAGTACACCGCCCCATTTGTGTTGCTGTAATAAATCGCCCGATCTGCCATCTTCGAGTGACAACAACATTCCCATGATAGCGGTAACTACGGCAGTTAGTGCAGCAACAAGCCGTAGCATATTCAACCACGGATCAACCGGGTCTTTTCCTTTGGGTATCCATACTGTAAAGAAAGATAATAACAATAGCACAATAGGAAAATGCAGGAACATAGGATGCATTCTGCCTGCTACTGCAAGCCATCCGGGAATATGTAATACATTTTCAAATACAACTAAAAAAAGAAGGAATACCATGCTGCCAAATAAAACGGCAGATCCGATTTTTGTGATTTTTTGCATTATACCCTGCTGAATTTATATGGATATACTTTTCCCGAAGCCCATTGCGCTACATAAAGGTTGCCTTCATCGTCAACGCAAACATCATGGGGATGAATAAATATTTTTTCAGCCTGGGCCATAGGTTGAAGTTTACCATCTTTATAGATCGGTTCAGTACCTCCTAAGTTAGATACTACTTTATTGTCTTTATCAAGAATGGTTACAAAACCGGTTTTTTCTGCCTGCAGGTTGGGTGAACGCAATACGGCAGCGTATAAATGATCTCCATGTATTACAGGGCGGCATACACATGCCCCAGGTAGTTCAATTACTTCAATCAGTTTTCCATCTAATGAAAAACGTTTAAAACAATTGCGGGTTCTGTCGGTAATAAGCAATGTAGCATCACCGCTGCGTTTATCAACCGTAATACCATGGGCATTATCTAAGTTGGCAGTGGTTTCTCCCTTACCGCCAAAAATATTCTTCAGTTTTCCTTTCTCATCATATTGCATGATGTATTGTGAGCCGTAACCGTCAGCAATATAAAAATCACCATTGTCGAGCACTGTTGTTTCCGTTGGAACAAACGCTTCCTTCTTCTCATACTTTCCGGTTTCAGCAGGATAATCAATGGTAAGAAGCACTTTACCATCGAGTGTTGTTTTATATACCTGGTGAAGATTGGTATCTGTTATAAAAAGATATTCTTCGCCACCGGCACGCTGCAATGTAAGCCCATGTGCGCCGGGAAACTGGTGTCCCCAGTTTGCAAGCAATTTGCCTGACTTGTTATAAATGAGAATATTGTTTTTTGTTTCATTGGTGAGCAGGATAATTCTTCCTCTTTTATCCTGTACCATTTCGTGACAGTCGTTTACTGGAAATTTTTCCGGATTTAAAGCACCCCATTTTTCATTCATACGGAACTTCATATCGTTGTGTCCGTACACCGGACCTTTCTTCCCGGCAAACATATCTTTTGTAATGGCAAATGAAGCTGTAGCCAGCCCAGCTTTCTGAATAAATACTCTTCTTTTCATAATGATGTTGTTATTGACAAGCTTTTATTTCACTCAACGTTTTATCGCAGCGAACACAACGGTGCAGCGATTGAATTACTGATTCCAAAAACATCGGGAAGTCAGGATGGACTTTGCTCTCACGTGATAATATCTCTCACTACATGCCCTGCTACATCGGTGAGCCTGTACCGTCTTCCCTGGAAACGGTAGGTTAAACGCTCGTGATCAAAACCTAACTGGTTCAATATGGTAGCATGAAAATCATTGATGTGTACCGGATTTTTTACAATATTGTATCCAAACTCATCTGTTTCGCCGTGTACAATACCAGGTTTAATACCTCCACCTGCCATCCAGATAGAGAAGCAGCGTGGATGATGATCTCTTCCGTAATTATCAGCGCTCATTTTACCCTGACAGAAATTGGTTCTGCCAAATTCACCACCCCATATCACCAATGTTTCGTCCAGCAAACCTCTTTGTTTTAAATCGGTAATGAGCGCTGCTGATGGTTGGTCAACATCTTTTGCCTGCCCTCTCATTTCGTTAGGCAGGTTGCCATGCTGATCCCACCCCTGGTGGTACAACTGTATAAAGCGAACACCATTTTCAGAAAGCTTACGTGCCAGTAAACAGTTGGCAGCATAGGTGCCGGGCACTAAACACTCAGGACCATATAATTTAATAATATCGTCTGACTCTTTTGATACATCCATGATTTCAGGCACAGCCGTTTGCATACGGTAAGCCATTTCATACTGCTGTATCTTGGTAGTAATTTCAGGATCGCCAAATTCTTTCGATTCAATTTCATTCAACGCTGCAACCTTGTCCAGCATTTTACGACGTTCGTTTCTGTCCATTCCATCAGGATCCTGTAAGTACAGAATAGGATTTTCACCACTGCTGAACTGCACACCCTGGTGAATAGAATCTAAGAAACCATTTGACCACAGTTTGGAATATACACCCTGTCCATTGCCCTTACCACGTGATAACAATACACAGAAGGCCGGCAGGTTTTTATTTTCTGTACCTAATCCATAACTCACCCAAGAACCCATGCTGGGACGATTGCCCTGCTGTGCCCCTGTTTGGAAAAAAGTAAGCGCCGGATCGTGATTAATGGCCTCGGTATGTATAGACTTAATAATACATAAATCATCTACAATTTTTGCCATGTGTGGAAAAACTTCGCTTACCCACGCACCGGATTGGCCATACTGGTTGAATTTATAATAAGAACCTACCAATGGAAATGACTTCTGTCCTGAAGTCATACCTGTCAGGCGCTGCCCGTTGCGGATAGATTCAGGTAGATCCTGTCCCATCATTTTAATAAGCGTAGGCTTATAGTCAAAGGTTTCTAACTGCGAGGGAGCGCCGTTTTGAAACAGGTAGATAACCCTTTTTGCTTTAGGTGCAAAATGGGGAATGCCCGGTATAAAACCAGCTTCTTCCTCAGCGGCGCCATCAAACAAACCAGGTATCAGTAGAGAGCCTAATGCAGCACTACCCAAACCAATACTCAATCTTGATAAAAATTTGCGCCGGTTAATGTTCAACCCTTTTTGCAATAATTCGTTTTCCATTACACTTATGTTTTTGTGATCGCTTCTTCCATATTATAAATTACCTGCACCATCTGCATGGTGGCGGCTAATGCTGTTTTTCCGGTTGTTTTGGCTTTATATTCTCCCACCTTCAAAATCTTATCCGCATTGGCAGGGTTCGCTTTAAAATAAGCTTCCTGATCTTTTAAATATTGAATCAGAATATCTGCTTCATTTTTTTCAGGCATACGGTTAACGATGCGCTTAAATGCCATAGTAACAGTAGCCTCGGGAGATAATTTTTCATTGATCATAACGTCTGCCAACGCTTTAGATGCTTCCAGCACAGTAGGGTCATTCATCATAATCAACGCCTGCAATGGTGTATTGGTTCTTGAACGTCCTATTTCACATTGATCGCGGTTACTGGCATCAAATATCATCATTGATACTGGGGGTACGGTACGTTTTATAAATGTATACAATCCTCTTCTGTATAAAAGATCCCCATGATCCTGGCGGTAAGTTGCCAAAATGCCTCTGCCGGATGTTGCCATTTCCCACAACCCTGGTGGCTGGTAGGGCTTGGCACTGGGTCCGCCAATAGTAGAAACCAATAAACCACTACTTGACAAAACCAGGTCACGCACCATTTCTGCGTTCATACGTATACGTGGTGACCGGGACAGGTAAATATTTTCAGGATCAATTTTTAATTTTTCAGGTGTAGTTACAGAAGACTGGCGGTAGGTGGCCGACATGAAAATTTGTTTTAACAGCCGTTTGATATCCCAGCCATGTTCCCTGAAATCAACAGCCAGCCAATCGAGTAATTGCGGGTTGGAAGGCAATGATCCCTGCATACCAAAATCACCCGATGATTTTACTATTCCTCTACCAAAAATTTCCTGCCATATCCTGTTTACAAAAACTCTTGAAGTAAGCGGGTTGCGTGCATCGAACAACCATTCGGATAAGCCTAAACGATTTTTCGGAAGCGTATCTGCAAATGCCATAATAGAAGCGGGCGTTCCCTGCGATACTTCTGTTCCATGCTGATCATAAACGCCCCGGTTTAGAATAAAGGTTTTACGTGCGGTATCCAGGTCCTTCATCACCGAAACCTGTAATTGCTGTGTGTCTGACTGATTAAGAAAACTCAATACTCCTTTCAGGTCTTCCTGTGTAATATCTATACGGGGATTCTTGGCGTAAGTGTCGTGGCCGCCTATGGTAGATTCAAGTCCCACCTCTTTAATACTGTTGAAGAAGGACGATACCTGGTAAAAATCTTTCTGGCTCACAGGGTCGTACTTGTGATCGTGACACCGGGCGCATTGTATGGTCATACCCAAAAAGGCGGAGCCAAACGTATTTGTTCTGTCAATTACATACTCTACCCTGTATTCTTCATCTATTACACCACCTTCTTCGGTAATCTTGTGATTGCGATTAAACCCGGTGGCCAGTATTTGTTCCTTTGTGGCGTCGGGCAAAAGATCACCCGCTAACTGCCAGGTTACAAATTTATCGTAGGGAAGGTTTTCGTTGAAAGCATGTATTACCCAATCGCGCCAGGGCCATGCAGAGCGGTAACCATCATCCTGGTATCCATGCGAATCAGCATAACGCGCCACATCTAACCATGGAATAGCCATTCTTTCCCCATAAGATGGACGTTTCAACAAAGCGTCAATCATTTTTTCATATGCATCCGGCGCTGTATTCTTCTCAAAACTGTCTATTAATCCTGGTGATGGCGGAAGCCCGGTGATGTCGAGTGATATTCTTCTGAGTAAACGCACTTTATCTGCTTCATCATTGGGTGTAAGCCCCATTTTTTCCATCTTGCTCAAAGTAAAATAGTCAATATCATTCTTAACCCATTTATCATTTTTTACTTTGGGTAAAGCAGGTTTAACAGGCGCTACAAACGCCCAATGTTTTTCGTATTTACCACCTTGTTTTATCCATTGCTTAATAATAGCAAGCTCCCCTTCTGTTAAAGCAGGAAGGTGGCTTGATGCAGGAGGCATTATATAGGAAGTATCGGTGCTGCTTACACGAAGAAACAATTCAGATGCCTCCGGCTTGCCCGGAACAATAGCATGAGAATTGGGATGCTCTTTTAACGCTTTGTAAGCTTCCTCGCCAATATCTAACCGCAACCCTGCCTGCCTTTTATTGGCATCCGGACCATGGCAATTGAAACATTTATCGGAGAGAATAGGTCGTACCTGGAAGTTGTAACTGATAGTTTCACCAGATGCGCCATCAGCGGAGGAGTTGTGTGTGAAATATCTGAAAGCGTAAATCGCTGCCGCGGTGCCTAAACACAACAATGCGATGATATAAGCTTTTTTCATACGGCTTTTATGTCATCTTTTAAATAGTTTGTACAAACAATGTACACGGGTTTATACAAACATGGGTGAATACTTTTTTTATACTGGATTAGTATCTTTCTCATTATTTTACGTAAAGCGTGGCTAAAGTTAGAAAAAACTTCCCATCTTCTGCATTTAAATACAAAGTAAATTCGCCCATGCCCGATGCTTTTTCACATATCAGAAAATTAACAGATGCAGTACACCCCTTAAATGAGGCAGATTGGGAAGCATTCCGGAAAATATGGACACCATTTACCGCTAAAAGAAAGGAATGGCTTACCTGTGCGGGAGAAAAGGAAAAGTATCTCTACTTTGTAGTAGAAGGCGTACAAAGAGTGGTTTATTTTGACGACCAGGAAAGAGAAGCCACACTTGTTGTTTACGTATGCACCTTCATTTGGGGGAGTATTAGATGCCTTGATGATGCAACAACCATCCCGCTATTTTTATGAAACGCTTACCCCATCAAGTTTTTTAAGAACTCCCTTTGCGGAGTTGCAGCAGTTGATGGAAACCCACCCGAACATAGAGTATATGATACGCAAAGGTATTACAGGCGCTATGTCGGGTTTGCTGGAACGGATTGTAGAATTGCAGTGTTACTCTTCTGAAGAAAAATTCAGGAAGTTGTTACAGCGCAGTCCGCATTTATTACAATTGGTACCGCATAAATATCTTGCCAATTACCTTGGTATAGATGCTACCAATTTCAGCAAGCTCATCAATTCTATCCGCATTTAAAAATATTGGTAAATACCAAGATTCATTTTTGACAAACCCACCATTTTTGCAACATCAAACTGATAATGCAAAAAGTATGAAAGCAGTAAACACAACTCAATTGATACAGGATTTGGAACGCCGGGTAGAAGGACATCTTCAACAAGCTATCACTATTTTTCAAAACATGAACAAAACAGTGTTGCTGAAACCAGCCGTAAATGGCGGTTGGAGTATAGCGCAGTGTCTTGATCATTTAAATGGATACGGCGATTATTATTTACCGCTGATGGAAAAAGGGCTGAAACAATACAAAGGGGCTCCGGCTGAAACATTCAGTAGTTCCTGGTTGGGTAATTATTTTACAAAGATGATGGAACCCCAAACGGGTACTAAAAAAATGAAAGCCTTTAAAAAACATATTCCAGCTGCATACCTGGATGCGCATGCAGTGGTAGCCAGATTTATTCAGCAGCAGGAGTTGTTGTTGCAATATTTAAAACAAGCTGCCAATGCGGATATAAATGCAATCCGCATTCCTATCTCTATCGCAAAGTGGATCCGGTTAAAGTTGGGAGATACTTTTCGCTTTATTATAGCACATAATGAAAGACATATACAGCAGGCGAAGCGGAATGTATAATGTTATTGTCCTCGGTCACCGACGCTGACTTGAAATATATATTAATTGAAATCAATTTCTAGATCAAAACTCCATGGCAATGAAGCTAAAGTTTGAGTTTCTAAATACCGTATCATACCAGCGTATCGAGAACCATCCTTCTGTAATTCATCTAATCTATGCCTAATCATATTGACAATTTGTACAGGTAAAGTAGGCACCGTAAGAGCATGCTTATAAGTCATGTATGTGCAGTAATGCTGAAAACGAAGATCCATCAGTTCTTTCCTGTTGATACCAAAAAAATCTTCGCAGGTTTTTACAATATTGTAATATGAAGGTTTTGATGGTATTACTAATATTTCCTTATTCGTCAATATTGGCTTATATGCAAGATACTCTGCCGGATCTTCAATGTAAGGGTCTATGAGTAATGCAAATTCGTCTTTCATTGCATTGATCAATTTTGTAAGTGGCATACCATCTGCCTCCTTTAATGGATCTGGTGTTATTTTTGCCGCCATAGCCTGCAATTCTGCATCAGTATGGCTTGCCTTTACAGTTGGACCTTTCATTGCAGTGTTAATGATGCTGAAGTTATCACTTTTGTACATTTGGTTACAAACAGTACAGGATGCTAAATAATTCTCATAACAATATGCCAGCCACCAGTAAGTGCTTTTAGGTCTAAAATGCTCCACATCTCCATAAGCTATTACAGTGGTAGGTGTTTCGCAATATGCACATTTACCTTTTGACTCCTTTAGTAATTGTTTTTTTGCCGGTTTCCAAGTGCCACTTTTTAATACCTTGTTTACGTCGGTATCTAATTTTCCATCTCTTTTCAATTTCAATAATTCAAGATTATTAGCCACACGCTTTGTTCCTCTAAAATTGGTAGAGATTGCGGTGGTGCGTTCTCTCTTTAAGGGGATCATGCTATTGAAGTTTTACTTTCA
>JBGALP010000163.1:0-11038 GCA_044223805.1 Agriterribacter sp. | reverse complement strand
ATTACGCTTTCTAATATAATTTTTGATGAAGAAGAAATCTAACCGTTTTGTTAAAGCACTGTTGATAGTGCTCATCATAATAATCATTTTACCTGCGCTTACAGGAAAGAAATATTTATACGAAGCCGTATATCACAATTTCGCCAACATTGACGACTACACATTTTTTACAAACAATACAGTAGCTACAGGCAAACCCACGCCCTGGGATTTGTCAACGGATTATGGCAAAATAAAAATGTCTGACGATTTAGAAACCTATCTGGCGCGTATCAAAACGATTGCTGTTGTTGTTATTAAAAACAGGCAACTTTTATTTGAAAAGTATTGGGAAGGTTATAGTGACAGTTCACTTTCGGGATCATTTTCTGTGGCAAAAAGTATTACCAGTCTTTTAATTGGCGCGGCTATCCATGAAGGTAAGATTGGTTCGGTTAATGATGCTGTTGGAAAATACCTTCCTGAATTTAAAGAAGGTGAGAAAGCCAAAGTTAAAATTGTTGACCTACTTACCATGAGCAGTGGTAGTAATTGGGATGAAAGTTATGCCAATCCATTATCTGTAACCACGCAATTGTATTATGGGTATGATGTGTATAAAACGGCTACTTCGGTAAAAATAATTCAAACCCCAGGCAGTCTGCATAGATATAAAAGTGGCGACACACAATTGCTGGGTTTGATAGTAGAAAAGGCAACCGGAAAATCTTTAAGCGAATATGCGTCTGAAAAATTATGGCAACCGCTCGGTGCAGAACATGCGGCTTTATGGAGCATTGATAAAAAAGGTGGTGATGAGAAAGCCTATTGCTGTTTTAATACAAACGCACGGGATTTTGCGCGATTGGGTCAACTGATGCTCGACAGTGGGAAGATTAATGGCGTTGCCGTTATTGACAGTTTGTATTTTAAAAACTCCATTACTTCCTGTGGCATAAAAGATGAAGCTGGACTTGCCTGTAATTATTATGGTTACCAGTGGTGGATTATTCCTGAACAACAGGATATTTTTTACGCCCGGGGCATCTTAGGTCAATATATCATCTGCATCCCCAAACAAAACATGATTATAGTAAGGCTTGGCGAAAAGCGCGACGAAAAGGTAAATAATGTGCCTATAGAGGTGGAGAGGTTGATTGCATGGGGAAAGTCCCTATCCAATTAATCACGTATCTTTTTGTATAAAGGCCTCGAAGCTTTCAATTCCAATCATCTTTTCTGTTCTGAATCCTTCTGCGTAAGCCACACCAATCATCTTACCAAACATTGCCTGGCGGCCAATGATGGCGTTTAAAAATTCAGGAGTAGAAATATAGGTCTGAGGCTCATTTGCAGCATATTCCTGCGAATGAAACTGAGAAGAGTATGCCTTAATCGAATTAATTTTACGTTCAAAAACAGGCGTTATATCATAAACAAAATCTGGATTATAATACCGGTCTTGTATATAGTGGAAAATATATTTCGGACGCCAGTGTGCTTGCGGCTGTCCGTTATCATCTACTGTTTCAATTTTTCTTAATCCGCTTAAAAAACAGGCGTCTTTTATCAGGTGCCCTGCTCTTCCATGATCGGGATGGCGATCGTCTAACGCGTTTGCCAATACAATCTCAGGTTGATATTTTCGGATCGCTTTTATCAACAGACGCTGATGGGCTTCATCGTTTTTGAAAAAGCCATCAGCCATACCCAAATTTTCCCTGATATCGAGTTCCATAATAGCAGCTGCTCTGGCGGCTTCTTCCTTTCTTATTTCCACACTTCCGCGGGTGCCTAATTCACCCTGCGTAAGGTCAACAACACCTGTTTTTTTCCCTTTCAATTTTTCCATCATCAAGGTTCCTGCACAACCCAGTTCCACGTCGTCCGGGTGAACAGCAATGGCGAGTACATCTATTTTCATGGGTGCAAAGTAAAGAAAATACAAGTTTGTAGTTTGAATGTTTCTTGTTTATTGTTATAGCATTATTGCTTTTATGAACCTTGCACATTTTTGCGGTAATCTGGCTAACTTGCGGCCATGTCAGCAGAAAATACAAATTTATTAAGCGCAGGCGCCCGTTTCAGGAAAGCGATGACAGAAGAAAAGCCATTGCAGGTTGTAGGAACCATCAATGCTAATCATGCTTTGCTGGCTACACAGGCTGGTTTCAAAGCTATTTATCTTTCAGGAGGCGGTGTAGCTGCTGGATCGCTCGGGATTCCTGATCTTGGCATTACAACACTCGAAGATGTACTTACAGATATTTATCGCATTACCAATGTAACTAATACACCACTGATGGTAGATGTAGATACAGGTTTTGGACCATCGGCATTTAACGTAGCACGAACGGTGAAGTCGTTAATAAAAGCTGGTGCCGGGGCATTACATATAGAAGACCAGGTGGGCGCTAAGCGTTGCGGTCACCGGCCGGGAAAAGAAATTGTGAGTAAGGAAGAAATGGTTGACCGGATAAAAGCGGCGGCTGATGCACGCACGGATGAACAATTTGTATTAGGTGCAAGAACAGATGCTTTAGCTAATGAAGGATTGGAAAAAGCTCTGGAAAGAGCTGTTGCTTATAAAGATGCAGGCGCAGATTTTATTTTTGCTGAAGCGGTAACCGATTTGAAACAATACCAACAATTTGTTGATGCAACCGGTTTGCCTGTACTGGCAAACATAACTGAGTTTGGAATGACGCCACTCTGGACAAAAGAAGAATTAAAAAATGCCGGCACAACAAAATGTAATTGATACCATGCAGACCCGTGCAGCATTGTATGAGAGTATCGGCTATCATACCTTTGAAAAAAAACTGGATGATCTTTTTAAAAAGAATAAATGATTTGACATATGAGTATTGAAACAGCGCCGGTTCAACCGGGGTTCAAACCCAAGAAAAGTGTAGCATTGTCGGGTGTGTCCGCAGGCAATACCGCGTTATGTACCGTTGGTAAAAGTGGTAACGATCTGCACTATCGTGGCTACGATATTCTGGAACTGGCAGAAGGTGCATCTTTTGAAGAAGTAGCTTACCTGCTCATTCATGGAAGTCTACCCACCGTAGCACAGCTCAACGCATACAAAAATAAATTGCAATCATCGCGTGGATTACCCTCCGTGATAAAAAAAGTATTGGAGCAAATACCGGCTGCAGCGCATCCCATGGATGTGTTGCGCACTTATACTTCTGTGTTAGGTACTGTTAGTCCTGAAAAAGAAGACCATAATCTTGCCGGTGCAAAAGATATTGCGGATAAACTGCTGGCTTCTTACAGTTCTGCTTTATTATACTGGTATCATTATACACACAATGGTAAACGTATAGATGTGGAAACGGATGATGAAACCATTGGAGCTCATTTTTTGCATTTACTGCATGGGAAAAAAGCGTCATCATCGTGGGAAAAAGCCATGCAGATTTCACTTAATCTGTATGCTGAGCATGAATTTAATGCTTCCACTTTTACGGGAAGGGTAATTGCAGGCACGGGTTCGGATATGTATTCAGCCATCACCGGCGCAATCGGCGCTTTACGTGGACCAAAACATGGCGGCGCTAACGAAGTAGCATTTGATATTCAAAGCAGGTATGCTTCTCCGGTAGAAGCGGAAACAGACATAAAAACAAGGTTGGAGAAGAAGGAAGTTATTATAGGTTTCGGACATCCGGTATATACTGTATCTGACCCACGTAATAAGGTTATAAAAGAAGTGGCGAAACAATTGAGTGTTGAAGCAGGTGATACATTGTTATTTGATATTGCTGAAAGCCTGGAAACACTGATGTGGAATGAAAAGAAAATGTTTCCTAACCTGGATTGGTTTTCGGCGGTGTCTTATCATATAATGGGCATACCTACTTTATTTTTCACACCATTGTTTGTAATAGCTCGCGTAACCGGCTGGAGCGCACACATCATAGAACAACGCCAGGATGGCAAAATAATTTNATTGGGGTAGCCATTTTGCAGCAAGGTGGTAATGCGGTTGACGCAGCCATTGCTACACAACTTGCTTTGGCGGTAGTATATCCCGGCGCGGGAAATATTGGTGGCGGCGGTTTTATGGTGGCTCATTTACGTAATGGAAATGCTATTGCAATAGATTACCGTGAAAAAGCCCCTGCATCGGCCACACGTGATATGTACCTTGACAGCCTGGGTAAACCTGTTATGAGCCTCAGCCAGAATGGTCATCTTTCGGCTGGTGTACCCGGTACTGTAGCTGGTTTATTTGCTTCACTTAAATATGGCACACTTCCTTTTAAGCAATTAATACAACCAGCAATAGACCTGGCTGAAAAAGGTTTTGCTATCACTGAAAATGAAGCGGGAAGCTTAAATGAAATTCAGGATGATCTGCAAAAATATAATACAACAAAAAACGCTTTTCAAAAAGAAACGAAATGGAAAGCAGGTGACACACTTATACAGGCTGAACTTGCGGCTACATTAAAACGAATAAGAGATGAAGGGGCAAAAGGATTTTATGAAGGAGAAACCGCTAAACTGATTGTTGATGAAATGAAAAAAGCGAATGGCATTATTTCGCTGGATGACCTTAAAAATTACAAAGCAGTTGAAAGAAAACCTGTAATGTTTAATTATAAAGGATATAACATAATTACAATGCCACTTCCCAGCAGCGGAGGAATAATAATAGAGCAGTGTTTAAAAATGATTGAAGGCAGAGGTATTGAACAAATGGGTTTTCATTCTGTTGCTGCTATACAATTAATGACGGAGGCTGAGCGTCGTGCATATGCCGACAGGGCTGAATTTATGGGCGATGTTGATTTTGTGAAAGTACCGGTAAAAACGTTGACAAGTGAAACGTATGCAAAAGAAAGAATGGCCGATTATGTGCCGGGCAAAGCAGGAAGTACTAAAAATGTAAAAGCTGGTGTCATAAAAAAAGAAAGCGAGGAAACCACTCACCTTTCCATAGCAGATAAATGGGGAAACCTGGTATCGGTGACCACTACCCTAAACAACAGCTACGGAAGTAAAACAGTGGTGGCTGGCGCAGGGTTTCTTTTGAATGATGAAATGGATGATTTCAGTGTAAAACCCGGAGTACCTAATATGTATGGTGCAGTGGGTACAGAAGCCAATGCTATTGAGCCAGGAAAAAGAATGCTGAGTTCGATGAGCCCTACCATTGTTCTGAAAGATAATGCGCCCTATATGGTGGTAGGCACACCTGGTGGTACAACAATCCCTACTTCTGTTTTTCAATCTATATTAAATGTTATTGATTTTGGACTTAGTGCCGAAGATGCAGTTAATAAACCCAAGTTTCATCATCAGTGGTTGCCGGATGTTATCTATGTAGAAAAAGAGCTTCCATCAAACATTATTGATTCGCTTAAACAAATAGGTTATACAATAGAACTAAGAGATGAAATTGGCAGAACAGAACTGATAAAAATAGGTAAAGGCAAAACAGATTCAACATTTGTGTTTGAGGCAATAGCTGATAAGCGGGGTAACGACGCAGCGGAAGGATATTAGTGATGAATGTGAATGGTGAATCGTTCCGCGGATTCAAATACAGGTATAAGGTCTAGGGTAGAAGGTAAAGGGAATACAATTGCAAGAATGGTTTAAGGTTAAAGGCGTAAAGTTAAGCGTATATAAGTTTTTAAGTTTGAAAGCTGCCTTATTCTATTGCCATTCATAAAATCTCTTAAAACTATCAAATAACTACGCCTTCAAGATCGTAGTCGTATGCCTTTGTAATGCGTACATTTACAAATTCTCCTGCGGTTAGTTTGCGGTCTGACTGAATAATTACTTCATTATCTACTTCCACTGAATCAAATTCAGTAATGTCCTAAATATTTTCCTGCTTCTTTCTTATCAACAATCACTTTAAAAACCTTTCCTATTTTCTCCTGGTTTTTTTCATAACTGATTTCCTGTTGAACTTCCATAACCTCCTGTGCCCTTCTTTCTTTCTCTTCAGCCGGAATATTATCTTCCATCGCATGCGCTGAAGTACCCTCTTCATGAGAATAGGTAAAAATGCCAACTCTGTCAAAACGATGTTGTTCAAGAAACCCTTTCATATCTTCTATATCTTCCTGGGTTTCTCCCGGGAAACCTGTAATCAGCGTGGTTCTCAGGCATATATTGGGAATGCGGGCTCTTATTTCTCCTATCAGGTTGTTCATTTCTGCACGGGTAATCTGGCGGCGCATGGCTTTCAACATAGCATCGCTGCTATGTTGTAAAGGCATATCCAGATAATTGCAGATATTAGGTCGCTCGTTTATGGCATCTATAATGTCAAGTGGAAATTTAGAAGGGTAAGCATAATGCAATCTTATCCATTCCAACCCTTTCACATCTGCCAGCGCATGCAGTAAGCGGGGTAATTCTCTTTTTTTATAAATATCCAGTCCGTAGTAAGTAAGTTCCTGCGCAATGAGCATCACCTCTTTTACGCCTTTCTTCACCAATCCTTCGGCTTCCTGCACTAATTGCTCAATAGGCTTGCTCACATGCTGACCGCGCATAAGTGGAATAGCACAAAAAGAACAGGTTCGGTTGCAGCCTTCGGAAATTTTCATATAAGCATAATGCTGCGGCGTACTCAATAACCGTTCTCCTATCAGTTCCGCTTTATAATCTGCTTCAAATTTTTTAAGTATCAGCGGCAGTTCCATTGTGCCGAAAAATGCATCTACTTCAGGAATTTCGTCTTCAAGATTATTGCGATAGCGTTCGCTCAGGCAACCAGTGACATATACTTTATCAAGTTTACCTTTCTTTTTAAGTTCAACATGATCAAATATGGTATTAATGGACTCTTCCTTTGCCTTATCAATAAAACCGCAGGTATTAATTACAACAATATTATGATCAGTCTTTTTGCTTTCGTGCACCACATCAATATCATTGGCTTTTAACTGACCGCTTAATACCTCACTATGTACTACATTCTTGCTGCAGCCCAGCGTAATGATATTCACTTTATCTTTCCGGAGCGTTTTTGTTTTCATACAAGCGGCGAAATTACGGAAAACGGGGGAAAGCTGTCAGGCTTCAGCTGTCAGCCTTGGGCTTTAAGCCCAGCATTATACAGTGGCATATTTCTTTGACTGTTAAATAAAAATGGTTGTTTGTGCTTTGGCGCTCAAATTCCATCTGATACGCAGCCTGTCCCAACACGCCCTTGAATAATCTTGTTTTACATTGTTGCGTGTGGTGGTTTTGCAATTAATTGCCTGTGTAAACCACGATCCCCCACGCCTAACCCTGCCAGCGCCGGAGGAAGGTCCCATCGGGTAATTGCTTTCATTGAGCTCGTAATAATTTTTATTATACCAATCAAGGCACCATTCCCACACATTCCCACACATATCATACAGCCCTAGTGCATTTGGTAATTTTTGTCCAACAGGGTGCGGCATTCTACCGCTATTGCCGGCATACCAGGCTACAGAGTCAATATCATTGCTGCCTGCATATTTAAAAGGTTTACTCTCTTTGCCTCCTTTTGCTGCATATTCCCACTCAGCCTCTGTAGGTAAACTGAATTTTTTCCCGGTAAGTTCGTTCAGTATAGCAATAAACTTTTGTGCATCATTCCAGCTTACTTTGTCTATCGGGCATTGATCACATCCTGCAAATTCTGTTGGATTAGTACCCATAATAACACTCCACTGGCGCTGCGTTACAGGATACTTGCTGATAGCATATCCATCTACGACAACCTCGTAAGCTGGGCGCTCGTCTGGCTCACCGGCATCGTTGCCCATTATAAATGATCCGCCGGTTACCCACACCATACTGTTTTGTATGCTGTCTATAAGGCTTCTGTTACCTTAGGCAGGGCAAGATCTTTTTTTTCTTTCTTGCTTTTTTTCTTTTTACCCGCATCCATATTCTGCGCAGAAACACATACATATATATGAATTACAAACAGAAACGCCACACATTTAAAAATAATTTTCATGTAGTTGTTTTTATAAGGGTCTTGATAACTTTTTTAGGCGGTGTGCTTCAGATTGATGGTAGCACCTGGTTTTATCAAGTAAGTTGGTTGCCTGATTGCCTTCAAATATAAAAAAAACCCGCTTCTTTTTACAGAAGCGGGACGTTCCTTTATGATTAATTCTGCTATAAGCAACACGGCTTAGTAACCCATGCCGCCCATATCAGGTGCACCATGGCTATGACCACCAGCTGCTTCTTCTTTCTTAGGTTTGTCTGCAATTACACACTCAGTGGTAAGCAACATGCCTGCAATAGAAGCCGCATTTTCAAGCGCAATACGTGTAACTTTAGTAGGATCAATTACGCCTGCCTTAAACAGGTTTTCGTATACTTCGGTTCTTGCATTAAAACCGAAATCTCCCTTACCTTCTCTTACTTTTTGTACCACAATGCTTCCTTCAATACCGCTGTTGAATACAATCTGGCGAAGGGGTTCTTCAATGGCTCTTTTAACGATGGCAACACCAGTTAACTCATCTTCATTAGCACCTTTGAATTTTTCCAATGATTCAATAGCGCGGATATAAGCCACACCACCACCAGGAACGATACCTTCTTCTACCGCAGCGCGAGTAGCGTGTAAAGCATCATCAACGCGGTCTTTCTTTTCTTTCATTTCTACTTCAGTAGCAGCACCAACCTGTAATACAGCTACACCACCGCTTAATTTAGCCAGGCGTTCCTGTAATTTTTCTTTATCATAGTCAGAAGTAGTTACTTCTATCTGTGCTTTAATTTGATTTACACGTCCTACGATATCGTTTTTCTTTCCTTTACCACCAACCACTGTTGTATTATCTTTATCAATTACCACTCTTTCAGCTTTACCAAGCGAAGTAAGATCAGCGCCTTCCAGCTTGTGACCTAATTCTTCGCTTATTACAGTACCGCCTGTAAGAATAGCAATGTCCTGCAACATTTCTTTTCTTCTGTCGCCAAAACCAGGCGCTTTTACAGCAGCTACTTTTAAAGTACCGCGTAACTTGTTTACTACCAGCGTAGCTAATGCTTCACCTTCCAGATCTTCAGAGATGATAACTAATGGAGCACCTTGCTGAGCTACTTTTTCCAGTATATGAAGAATATCCTTCATAGTGCTGATCTTCTTATCGTATATAAGAATGTATGGTTTTTCCAGTTCGGCTTCCATTTTTTCGCTGTTTGTAACGAAATATGGAGAGATGTAACCACGGTCAAACTGCATACCTTCCACTACTTCAACCAGTGTTTCGGTACCACGCGCTTCTTCAACAGTAATAACACCATCTTTACCTACTTTAGCAAATGCTTCAGCAATAAGTTTACCAATGGTTTCGTCGTTATTAGCAGAAATAGAAGCGACCTGCTGAATTTTTTTGCTGTCAGAACCAACAGCCTGAGACTGTGATCTCAAATGTTCAACTATTTTTTCAACAGCTTTGGTAATACCGCGTTTCAGATCCATTGGATTTGCACCGGCAACTACGTTTTTAAACCTTCGCTGATGATAGATTGTGCCAATACGGTAGCAGTTGTTGTACCATCACCTGCAATATCAGCAGTTTTGCTGGCAACTTCTTTTACCATCTGGGCGCCCATATTTTCAATCGGATCTTCCAGTTCAATTTCTTTAGCAACAGTAACACCATCTTTAGTTACCGCAGGTGCGCCAAATTTCTTTTCTAATACTACGTTACGTCCTTTAGGACCTAATGTAACTTTTACGGCATTGGCCAGAATGTCAACGCCTCTCTTCATTTTGTTGCGGGCATCAACTTCAAAAAACAATTGTTTTGCCATGATATTTTAATTTGAAATTTTTAATTTGAAATTTACCTGCCGAAGGCAGGGTTGAGATGAGTACATTCATAATTTTCTGACCATCTCAATCAGGAAATTGTAACCAATATTTTTAAACAATCGCCAGGATGTCCGACTCTCTCATGATGAGATAATCGCCACCTTCAATAGTTATTTCAGTACCGGCATATTTACCATATAAAACAGTATCGCCAGACTTTACACTAACGGGCTCGTCTTTTTTACCGGGACCAGCAGCTACAACAGTACCGCGCTGTGGCTTTTCTTTTGCTGTATCAGGAATAATAATGCCCCCGGCAGTTTTTTCTTCGGCAGGAGCAGGTTTCACAATCACCCTGTCGTGAAGGGGAGTTACACTGAACTTTTTAGACATAATTATGAGTTTTGTTGGTCAAAGATTGATAATAAAAATCTTTAAGGACGGCAAATGTAAACCAATTATATGCCAAAGCGTCAATACCGGAAAAAATTTCAGTTTTTGTTATTATGAGATGGTTAATGATAAAAGATGGCAGAAACGAGGTATATACTGTATGTCAAATTTGCCGGGAAAGGTAAAAGGCAAAGGGTGAAAGACAAAAGGCAAAGATTTAATACCTTCTGCCTATTGCCTTCTCACTTCTGCCTTTTTTCCCTACCTTCGCCGCCGTTTAACTAGTTCTTATAAAGATGATAAGCAGAAGAAATATACGTGTTAAAGTAATGCAGACGCTCTATACCATTGAAACCACAGAAGAGCAACCGCAGGCAAATAAGTTCAATAAATTATTAGATAGGCATTTAGAACAATCGAGACAAATATTTGTATACCTGTTTCATTTTATAACCCGCGTTGCCAGGTATGCAGAAACGGATTCCCGCAATCGTTCTTCCAAACATCTCCCTACCGAGCAGGATCTTAATGTAAATATTAAGATAGCGGGCAATGAGTTGCTATGGAAAATACTGGAATATCCTTCTTACCAAAAAGCCGTTTCGGATATTAAACCCCAGCAATGGGACGATATAGAACTGATCAGGAAAATTTACCTGCAGTTAGCTGAATCTGATGTATACAAAGAATATATTGCTATACCTGAGCGTAACAGGAAATCTGAAAAAAGTATATTGGAATTCATTTTTACCGACCTAATGTTAGCGAATGATGATTTCATTTCTCACATGGATGACCATTTTATTCATTGGGATGATGATGCAGAGATGATGAATCAATTGGTGATGAATTTTTTACAGAAACCTGCTAACG
>JBGALP010000003.1:2994-83661 GCA_044223805.1 Agriterribacter sp. | reverse complement strand
CGGTGTTTCATAAATTGTGGGCACCCATTGACGGAAGAGTGATTAATTTTTCTGTGAAGTGGAGTTTGTGAAATGTGAAACAATAAACGTGAGACACAGCGTTGAACAAAGAAAACAGCTATCAGCTTTCAGCCGTCTGTAATACATGACATATAAAGCTGACGACTGATTGCTGACAACTAATAGCTAAAAATAACTTCATGTGGAAATACTACGCCATACTCTCAGCCATATTTGCTGCACTTACAGCTATACTGGCAAAAATCGGCATTAAAGGAATAAGTGGTAATGTAGCAACTGCTATACGCACACTCGTAATTCTTTTTATTGCCTGGGGAATTGTATTGGCGGGTGGAGAACTGAAAGAGATAAAAGCGCTAACAAAAACCAATATCATTTTTCTTGTATTATCAGGTATTGCTACCGGGCTATCCTGGATCTTTTATTTCAAAGCGCTTGAAACAGGCGATGTATCAAAAGTAGCACCGATAGATAAATTGAGTGTAGCGATTGCTATTGGCTTATCTTTTATTATTTTAAAAGAGCCTGTAAGTGCTAAGGTGCTATTGGGCGCAGCATTGATAGTGGCAGGAACAATTGTGATAATCAAATAGGATTTAGTTGTCTCCGTTGCACTTCTCCTCAGTAGTTGCTTATTGCATATCTTAGAGTTCCTGTTATAACGATTGCTAATTTTAATCAGAAGGATCAATAAAATGGAACAGTTATTAAAAACACCTCATTGGAGCCTTTTAAAGAAAGTAGCTTTCCGGTTCTTTTTCATTTTCTTTATTCTATTTATTGTTACCAATAACAATGGCGCTTTCCCTATTTGGGGCATCATTATGAAATATCCGATAGAATTATTGCATGAAGTAATTCCATGGATAGGTAAGCATATACTTCACCTTTCATATGATATCACAACATTTACTAACGGTAGCGGAGACACTACTTATAATTATGTAATTATATTTTCAATCGCTTCGGTTTCCTGCATCGGAACAATTCTATGGTCTCTCATTGACAGAAGTAAAACAAATTACGAAACGTTGTATTATTGGCTTACTACAGCAGTTCGTTTCTATATAGGATTAGTGCTGATTAATTATGGAATGGTAAAAGTTATTAAAGTCCAATTCCCTGCTCCGGGTTTTTACAGACTAACAGAAACTTATGGCAACTCTTCCCCCATGGGCTTAGCATGGACATATCTCGGATTCTCAAAAGGATATAATTTATTTATGGGAGTAGCAGAAATAGCCTCTATATTTTTATTATTCAGAAGAACGATGACATTTGGTGCAATCATAACATTAATGACAACGGCGAATATTATGGCCGTAAATTATTTTTATGATGTCCCTGTCAAAATATTAACAACGATGTTGGTAACAATGACACTCTTCCTGTTACTAAACGATGCAAAACGGTTATTCAGGTTCTTTTTTACCGGAGAAGCAATTTCTTTACCCCAAATAAAATCACCTGTATTCACTCGTAAATGGGTGCGATTAGCAAAATCATCAGTAAAACTTTTACTGATCTCATATGCACTTATATATGGATTAAATGAAGCAGTAAATATGGAAAAGCAGTATGGCAACAATGCCCCCAAACCCCAATTATATGGGCTATACAATGTAGATGTGTTTGTCATAAACAATGATACATTACCGCCTATAGAAACATCTTCAATACGATGGAAGCAACTTATAATAGATAGAGTAAATTATGCAAGTTGTCAATTTATGATAGACAGTACAATCCGTTTCAATACGACATTAGACACTCTTGCGAAACGAATTGATTTTAGTCATATATCTGAGAATTATTTACAATATTCATTTTATTACAATATTCCATCATCAGAAAAACTTAATTTCAAAGGAATACGGGGAAGAGATTCCGTATCAATCTACATGACAAGAAAAAACCTGAGCGACTTCAGATTAATGAATAGAGGCTTTAATTGGATTAATGAATACCCTTTTAACAGATAAAAACTCTCAACATTTCTCCAACGCCTGCATTATATCTTTTACAATATCATCTGCATATTCAAGACCAACTGAAATGCGGATCAAACCGGGTGTGATGCCAACAGCCGCCTGCTCTTCTTTACTGAGTTTGGAGTGCGTGGTTGATGGTGGATGTGACGCTATACTACGACTATCGCCGAGATTAGATGTGAGAGACAACATTTGTAATGCGTCCATAAATTTTTTACCGGCTTCCAGTCCACCTTTTAAATCAAAAGTAACCAGTCCGCCACCACGCGTCATTTGTTTTTTAGCGATGGCATACATAGGGTGTGAAGGATGAAAGGGATATTTTATCCAGTTCAATTTTGGATGACCATCCAAAGCTTTTACCAATGCTTCTGCATTATCGCAGTGTCGTTGTATGCGAACATCTAATGTTTCAAGGCTTTTACTTAACACCCAGGCATTAAAAGGAGAAAGTGATGGCCCGGTGTTTCTGCAGAATAAATATAAATCACGAATGAGTTCTTTTTTACCTACCACTATGCCACCTAATACCCGTCCTTGTCCATCAATCCATTTGGTAGCAGAATGCAATACCAGGTCAGCTCCGTAATGGATAGGTTTTTGCAACACGGGTGTGGCAAAACAATTGTCTACTATCAGCATAACGTTATGCTTCTTGCTCAAAGCGCCTAACCATTCCATATCCACAATATCCAAACCAGGGTTGGTGGGCGTTTCAACATAAATCATTTTGGTATTAGGCTTAATCAACGCTTCCCAGGTTTCTGGTTGTCTGATGTCAGCATAACTGTATTCAATATTCCAGCGATGAAAATATTTGGTGATAATAGTATGAGTAGAACCAAATACGGAACTGCAACTTAACAGGTGATCGCCGCTGTTTAAAAAAGCCATGAACGAACCAAATATAGCGCTCATACCTGATGCAGTGGCAAAGCCAGCTTCAGCGCCTTCCAAAGCGCACATCTTATCAATAAACTCCTGCGTAGTAGGATTGCTGAACCTGCTGTAAATATTATCATCATTTTCCTCAGCAAAAGCGGCACGCATATCTTCGGCGTTCTCAAAGCAAAAGCTTGAGGTAAGATATAAAGGCGTACTATGTTCCATCTCGTTGCTACGAGGTGTTTGAATACGCACCGCCTGCGTATTAGGATGTTGATTCATGCTTACCAGTTATTAAGTATTAAAGTCAACTAAAGAAGAAGTGTGATCAAAAAAACAAGACAGGAACTTCCGCAAAGTGAACAATAAATGGATTGAGATAATGCGCTATATTGATGGTTGCGAAATATTAAATATCAACCGTGGTTCCGTTTACCACTACTGTCCATTTTAAAGCTGCACCTGCACGACGTAATGTTTCTGCCACTGAACAATACTTATTCATAGACAGTTCCACTGCACGGTATGCCTTGGCGGGTTCTATCTCGCCCGATAAATCGAAAATGATGTTTACATCCGTCCACAAAGAAGGTTCCTTGCCCTGCTCTCTTTCTCCATCCACATTAATCGAAAATCCTTTGATCACCTGCTTTTGCTTTTTAAGGATACTTACTACATCCACAGCGCTACAACCTCCTAAACCAGCTAATAATAACTGCATAGGACGAAACCCTTTACCATCTCCACCCTGTTCTACAGGAATATCAATAGACAAAGTATTACCACCTGCATCGGCAGCAAAAAAACCATAGTCGTTGTGTGTACGGTGTAATTGCATTAAAGGCATTGCTATAAAATTTGAGTGCAAAGATAAGAAGCAAATCCTTTTGTTGAGTAGGTTACTTAACAGAAAGGGTAAGCTTGTGTATAACAGCTTACCCTTTAACGATACGATGACAATATTATTGGAACAGATTTTCAACCGTTATAGCCACGTAATACAATGCGCCCAATGTAGGACCACCCGCATACTGAATATACCGCCTGTTGAAAATATTAGCTCCGCCTGCTTTAATGGAGCTTTTTAATTTAGGTAACTGGTAGCTAACCTGCGCATCAAAAGTATGAATAGCGGGTACTTCGCCGGTAACAAGCGGGCTTTCCCATAAAAAAGATTGCTGCCACCTGTACACTATATTAAAGCCAAAATTCTTCACTATCTCCCGGTTTCCAAATGATACATTGGTTGACCATTCCGGCGTATTAAACCCTGTTACAAAAATATCATTGGTTTCATTCGATTTCATCTTATTAAAACTCACTGTTCCACCTAATTTATATTTTTTGTAAAACATATAGGTGGCGCCTGCTGCAAAACCGTAGTTGGTGTATTTGTTTTTAGCATTGGTATACACGCGGTAACGATCCTGACCCTTACTGGCAGCGTTTCCGTTATTTGCCGTAGTAGCATCTCTGTTCCTGTCAACCATTGCTATTACAGCAGCATCAGATCCTACAGTTTCTCCTTTGGGAACAAACACCTGTACCTGTCCTAAAAATCCATCATAGGTATTGGTGTATGCGTCTACATCCAATATCAATTTGTTATCCAGTACCACACTTTTGTAGCCTATCTCAAACGAATTAATTTTTTCAGGACGGGCTTTAGGTAAATTGGCTACCACCAGTAAATCTCTGTGTGCCAAAGCAGCAGCATCCGTATTTCCATCAGCTTTTACCGCTGCATTAAAGTTTACTACAGATGATTGTGTATAGCTGTTATCGAGATAACCAAGACCATCATTAATATACGACAAGCTGCCTACCCTTTTTACACGACCGTTGTTTACGTAAGAGAGCGCTTCAAACAAAGCTGGGAACCGATATCCCTGCTGATAGGTAACCCGGAAATTATGCAATTGATTTACGGTGTATACTGCCGCTACACGGGGTGTAAATTTCAATGTAAATTCAGGATTGTAATCACCGCGTAACGAAGCGAACAACTTGAGTTTATCATCAAACAATGTTTTGGTTACCTGCACAAAACCACCAAATTTTTTATAATATACATTACTTCCAAAGTTGCTGGAGTCAGGCACTTTTCCATCAACAGACACAGGTTTATTACGCTCATCAATCGGACGGCTGAAGTCAACGAAATTATTACCGTCAGGAATGATCTCATAAATACGTGCATCACCCCCGATTAATACATTAACCACTTTTACCTTTTTGGTAAGATCCCATTGACCCTCCAGGTGATACATGTGGCTTTTTTGGATAAGCGCTGAACCACCGGTAACAGGCGCATCAGGAATAGCGCTGGATTTAATATCCCAGTTATTGATTTTAGTGATGGTATTTTTTAAATCATTAAACGCCTGCGTACCTGGAACAACGCGGCTTGCATCAGCCTGCTCCCTCGCATATTGCGTGGCGGCTGCCAGGTTAGCGGCATTCAATTCTCCACCGTTATTGGTAGCATATGCATTTAATGCCGTTTTATATTTATTTGCCCAGGCACTTCCACTGCCACCGCTCGCCAGGTCAAGATTGTCTGCTGTTGGTTTTACATTGTACGAATCGCCGGTGTTTTCTATAGATACATAACCTCTAACCAAAAAGTTATCGCCTTTCAATTCTAACTTATGATTTTGCACTACTACGTTATCTAACTGAATTTTATTTCCTCTTTGAAAAACACCATCCATTTTACCTACACGGTAAGCGTAAGAAAGTTCCGCATGATCACTTACCTTGTAATGCAACGATGCATCAAACTTCAGGTTATCTACTACTGGTTTAATGAGGTCTTTTTCCCAATATCCTGTACGTGCAACGGTGAGTGTTTGATTAGCCTTGCCATCAATAGTTAGTCCGGTTATAGAAACAGTATTACTACCCGCCAGAGCATCATCACCATATTTATTCCATCCATCAAACACCTGGTTGTTTGCGCCGTTTAATTCAGGAAAAGCAGGATTAGCTGTTTTTAAATTATTGGGATTCTGATCAGTCCTGGTATTAGATAACCAATCCGTGCCACGCATGTAACCTGCGTTAATTTTAAATGCAAATTTGTTATTGAAAGCTTTCGCATAGCGAATAGCCGTTTCAGTTAGTACGCTTGGTGAGTAGTCAATACCATCTACATGATTTACACCAGTTTTTTGGTATATACTTAATCCCTGGTATGTAAAAGGACTTTTAGTAATAAGATTCGCCATTCCGTTAATAGCGTTCATACCATACAATGCAGAAGCAGCACCTGGCGTAATTTCTACACTGGCAATATCTAATTCAGTTGGTCCGATGGCATTACCTAATGGAACGCCCAAAGTAGCAGCCTGCATATCAACCCCATCAACCAACTGCATAAAACGGAAGTTATTGGGAATATTAAATCCTCTTGTATTGGGTACTTTAAAAGTAAGACTGGAAGTTGTCATCTGCACACCCTTCACGTTTTCCAACGCATCGTAAAAACTTGGTGCAGGTGTTTCTTTAATGGCACGTATATCCAGCTTCTCAATCGCTACCGGAGATTTCATGATTTTTTCCTGTACACGGGATGCGCTTACTACAATTTCATTACCCAGCACAGTTTGAGTAGAAAGCGCAACCTGTAGTTTTGAACCTACTGATTCAACATTCACTTCCTGCTGCTCAAAACCTACAGAAGAAAAAACAATAGTAAAAGGCAATTTAACCTTTGTTCTGAATTTAAAATTTCCTTTGCTATCAGTAACTGTACCCGCTACGGTACCCTTTACCTGTACGCTTACATTCCCGAGTGGTTCGCTACTCTGCTGACCCGTTACATTACCAGATATTTCGAGTATGGTATTATCCTGCGCACGCAGTTGAAAAGAAACAAACAACAAAAACAAAAAGGTTAAAGGTAGAACATAAAGTTTTGGTAAAGACACACGTATAGCCATAAAAAAGCTTGACAAGTTTTTTGTAAAAATTGTGGTGAAAATTATGCTGTAACTAACAAAAGATGATATGGATCAAATATTTTTTGCCCGGCATGGACAGTATGTATAACGCATAATAAGTAACATAAATTTTATTAGTCCACAAAAATAGTGGACTTTATGAAAATAGCAAAATAAATGGAGAAATATTATTTTTTAGCTAAAGCAGCCATCTGCAAAAAAAGAAAGACTTTCCAACCTTTTAAGGGCTGGAAAGCCCATAAAAAAGGCAACCGGTTACCCGGCTGCCTGCTATCTTTCTACAAATTTTTTGCTGTTTACTTCAGATCAAACCTGTCTAAATTCATCACTTTATTCCATGCTGCAACAAAATCTTTTACAAATTTTTCTTTCGCATCTGAACTTCCATATACTTCCGCAATAGCTCTCAATTCTGAGTTAGAACCAAAAACAAGATCAGCGCGTGTGGCGGTCCATTTTACATCACCGGTTGCACGATCAAAACCCTGGTACAGTTCCCTGTCTTCTGTAGCTGCTTTCCATGCGGTATTCATGTCGAGCAAATTCACAAAGAAATCGTTGGTCAATTGTCCGGGACGATCTGTGAATATACCATGTGCCGACCCGTCAAAATTGGTATTCAATGCACGCATACCCCCAATCAATACCGTTAACTCAGGCGCTGATAACGTTAGCAACTGTGCCTTATCTATCAGCAATTCTTCCGTTGATACAGTATATCTTGCTTTACGATAGTTGCGAAAACCGTCTGCAACAGGTTCAAGATAACCTACAGATTCCACATCTGTTTGCTCTTGCGTAGCATCCATGCGACCAGGCGTAAAAGGCACCGTAATGTTTTGTCCGGCATCTTTAGCCGCTTTTTCTACTGCAGCACAACCCGCTAATACTATTACATCAGCCAGGGAAACTTTTTTGCCGGAAGCATTGAATTCTTTCTGAATGCCTTCCAACACACTTAACACTTTATTTAATTGCACAGGATTATTCACCATCCATTGCTTTTGTGGCGCAAGGCGAATACGTGCACCGTTCGCGCCACCACGCTTATCAGAACCACGGAAGGTAGAAGCAGAAGCCCATGCGGTGGAAACCAGTTGCGATACGGTTAAACCAGACGCAAGGACTTTTGCTTTTAATGCAGTTATATCATTAGCATCAATCAATGCGTGATCAACTGCAGGGATAGGATCCTGCCAGATCAATACCTCTGCAGGAACATCAGGACCGAGGTAACGCGCACGGGGACCCATATCGCGATGAGTTAATTTAAACCATGCACGGGCAAATGCATCAGCGAATGCATCAGGGTTTTCCAAAAATCTTCTTGAAATTTTTTCGTACGCGGGATCGAATTTTAATGCGAGGTCAGTGGTAAGCATAGTAGGCGCATGGCTCTTTGCTTTATCAAATGCATCGGGAATAATATTGCCTGCATTTTTTGCTACCCATTGATGTGCGCCGGCGGGACTTTTAGTAAGCTCCCAATCGAATCCTAATAAATTTTCAAAGAAGTTATTGCTCCATTGGGTAGGGGTTTTTGTCCAGATTACTTCCAGTCCGCTTGTAATAGCATCTGCGCCAACACCGCTACCGTAACTATTTTTCCAACCTAACCCCTGTAGTTCAAGATCAGCAGCTTCTGGTTCTTTGCCCACATTTGTAGCAGGAGCGGCGCCATGTGTTTTACCAAAACTATGTCCACCTGCAATTAATGCTACGGTTTCTTCATCATTCATCGCCATGCGACCGAAAGTATCACGTATATCTTTTGCTGCAGCAACGGGATCAGGGTTACCATCCGGTCCTTCCGGATTTACGTATATGAGCCCCATCTGCACAGCAGCCAATGGCTTTTCTAAATTGCGGGAGTGAATGTCGCCGTCCGCATTATCGTCAGATGATACTACACCACTGGTTTTTGCCACTCCATCTGAGCCATGTGCATAGCGCAAATCACCACCAAGCCAGGTTTTTTCATTACCCCAGTACACATCTTCATCTGGTTCCCACACATCGGCACGACCACCGGCAAAACCAAACGTTTTAAAGCCCATGGATTCCAATGCTATATTACCTGTAAGGATCAACAAATCTGCCCAAGAAATTTTGTTGCCATATTTTTGTTTGATTGGCCAAAGCAATCTGCGGGCTTTGTCCAAGCTCACGTTATCGGGCCAACTATTCAACGGTGCAAAACGTTGCTGCCCTGCTCCTGCACCTCCTCTTCCATCGCCTACACGGTAAGTACCAGCACTATGCCATGCCATACGTATAAACAGCGGTGCATAATGGCCAAAATCTGCCGGCCACCAGGGTTGAGAATCTGTCATGAGCGCATGCAGATCTTTCTTTACCGCCTCAAGGTCGAGACTTTTAAATGCTTCAGCATAATTGAAGTCTGCCTCCATTGGGTTTGACAAAGCCGAATGCTGACGAAGAATATTAAGCTTTAACTGATTGGGCCACCAGTCTTTGTTCCTGGTACCGCCACCTCCAACATTTTGTTTTTTTTCTCCGTTGTGAAAGGGGCATTTACTGATGTCGTTTGAATTTTCTCCCATTATAAAAAGTTTGTGCTAATGAATAAGCATAAATACTGGACTGAAAATTTTTCCATTTTGAAATAAATTATTCAGCTACAACAAATTCCCAACAAACTTAGACTATTGATCCTATAATAAAAATTGATAGATTCTATAATGATATAGATTAAAACTATCTCCTCTCTGTCTTCGCGAGGACCGCCTACAAAAATTATAAATTAAAAGCTCTTAGTGGCGGTCGTGGCGATCTCCTCCATTATTGGTTGGAGATTGCTTCAGACACAGCTCGGCACAAAACCGCACTCCAGTGTCATCGCAATGACGCGAAGTAGTGCGATCCGACTTTACTTGTCTTTGCGAGACTGTCTGCACGAATTATAAATTAAAAGATGTTACTAAAGATTGTAGCGATCTCCAGTATTAACGGAGTTATTGTTGCGGCCAATCCCAGAATTTTTCTTTCTTTTCCAGGCGCTCAATCATTTTAACAATCCGGTTTACCTTTGTTTCTATCCGCTTGGGTTCGCTAACCCAATCTATATAGTATTTCTTATTGCTATCAGAAAGCGAGAAGAAAAATGCATGGGCAACAGGCGCATCAGCTAACGAGTCCAGTATTTCCAGGGGGATGTCAACGGGAGATTTATCAAGAAACAATATTACGTGAACTTTGTCTCCCAGCTTTTTGCCAATCGTTTTTCGAAGCGGCGCCTTTAGCGGCAACAGCATGTCACCATTTTTCATGGGCAGTAAATTGAACTGCCGCAGCTCGTATGTATCTACCCATCCTCTTACCCTTATCAATCCCGCATTGGCATTCTGTTTTGTACGGATGCCTGGAATAACCACATAATGCCATCCCCCGGCACGACCCTCTTTTTGTATTGTAAAAGATTTGTCAACAATTGGCTTTGGCATATAGAGCACAGTGTTTTCGGTATTCTGTATGTAACGTTGTTCCAGAAAAATTTTTACACAAATGCACTAAACCCTGTAATGGCTCTGCCCACTATCAATGAATTAATTTCCTTTGTGCCTTCGTATGAATATATCGCTTCGGCATCTGCCACAAAACGGGCGACATCATGTTCCAGTAGTATGCCGTTACCCCCCATCACTTCTCTGGCACGGCTCACAATATCTCTTGTGCGTAATGAGCAAAACACTTTTGCCAGAGAGGCGTGTTCGTCTTTCAATAATCCCTCATCTTGTAATTCCGACAACCGGAATACCATAGATTGCATAGCAGTAAGATTCGAAAGCATTTCTACCAAATGATTTTGTATAAGCTGAAACGAAGCTATCGGTTTGCCAAACTGTTTACGCTTGCGGGTATAATCTAAGGCACTTTCATAAGCGCCTCTTGCGCAACCTACCGCCATCCATGCTACACCTGCGCGGGTCATCTGTAATACTTTGGCAGTATCTTTAAAAGAATTGGCATTTTGTAACCTGTCTTTTTCTTCTATTACGCAGTCGGTTAGTGTTATTAATCCATTCTGTACAATACGTAAAGCCATTTTGCCTTTTATCTTTTCTACAACCAAACCCGGTGTATTCTTCCGTACCAAAAAGCCTTTTACTTCTCCATCATCTACATCTCTTGCCCATATAATAATTACATCCGCGAAAGTGGCATTGCCAATCCATTTTTTTTGTCCATTCAATACCCACCCATTGTCTGTTCGTTTAACCGTAGTAGTGAGTCCGCCTGCAGCGCCGGAACCTACTTCTGGTTCAGTAAGCCCAAAAGCGCCAATTACTTTCAACTGATGCATAGCAGGCAACCATTCCTTCTTCTGCTCTTCTGAACCGCATAAATAAATAGAACCCATTGCCAACCCGCTTTGTACACCAAAGAAAGTAGCAATAGAGGCATCTACTCTGCCCATCTCCATAGCTATAATGCCTTCCATTAAAAAAGATTTACCCGGGCAACCGTACCCCTGGTAAGTAACACCACATAAACCCAATTCAGCAAATTTGGGAATCACTTCAAATGGGAAGTCATCATGCAACCAGTAATTATTTACTAAAGGTTTTATCTCCTTCTCCATGAACTCCCTTACGCGCAATTGCAACGCCTTATCTTCGTCATTCAAACGGAGATGCAGTTCATAAAAATCTCCGTTTATTACAGGCAGTTCTCTCTTCTTCCTTTCTCCACCTTCCATCATCTTCATCAGCATTTTCAACTGGTTATCGTCTAGCTTTGAAAAGCCTTCCATTACTTTCTGCAGATCTACTTTTTGGGAAAGTTTTGCTAATTGGTTAAAATCAATACTGCGTAAAAGATTAAACGTACTTTTTATTTTTGAAAATGTTCCGGACATAGCTTTTCGTTTGCAGATTAAAGGTATTGGTTAAAGGTAAGCCTGGAAATGATTTTAGCTGTAATTTTTGCTGCGCAGCATCTATACAGCCAAATTTTTATCTATCAAGCGATAAAACCTTTTTGAACATAAAACTTCGAGAGTTTGCATTCTAGCTACAATGACTAAAACTAAAATATTTCAACAAAAATTGTAGCATTGTGTAACGCTTAATCCTAAAGAATATGAAAATAACACAAGTCGCCATACTATTGTATTGTAATATTCTGGCAGTTATAATCACTATTTACAGTTCATGCAATAGCACAGAAAAACACGAATATGGTTATGGAATATATGGCGCAAATATTGACACGCTCCATATCCGGCCTTATGCAGTTACAGCAAAACCAGCAATATTCGAGACAGCTTTTTTCAAAGATTCAACGGCTATATCCGGCGACATTCTGATGCAATTTTTCCAAATACAGATTGGCAAATTAAAAGTTGAAACGGGAAAGCTGATTGCATGTGACCCTATTCAGTTAGACAACTTTCCACCCTTTACCCAAAAATTTCCCACAGGTAAATTCCCTGTACAACTTTCTGTTGCTAAAATTAAAACAGATGAACGTGTGGCATTCAGTCAGATTGTGTTCTCCGACAGTCCTGTAGCAAAATGGGAATTCGCATTGCAGAAAGGGCAACAACCTGTTTCTATTTTTTCTGATACCATGTATGGATATGGAGTAGATGCGGGCATGGGCATGTTTATTGATGAAAAAGCCGGCAAAATATTTCGCTTCTAACCAAAGACAATCGAAAGCTGTGGGAAAAAATATTTCTTAAATCGATGCACGAACAATACCGCAACACCTGGAATTTTTTGTTGTATGATTTTCAGGGAGGAAACTTTGCAGCATTTGCTACAGGCTACGGAGATGGCAGTTATGCTACATATATCGGATTTGATGACAAGGGCTTACCCTGCAGATTGTTAACAGATTTCGGGCTGGTCGATTGGGTTAAGCACAAAGAAAATTGATTGCTAACTCTAAACCACTCCCATCGCCTTTAACAGTATCCGCATACTCCAGAAGATAACCATGATGCCTACACAGATGAACATGGTTTTGGTGGGAAGTTTACCTGAGAGGCGCGCAGCAAGTGGAGCCGCTACTACACCGCCAATAATCAAACCAACAATTACCTGCCAGTGACTTACGCCTATGAGCGAGAAGAAAGTAAGCGCACTTGCAAGCGTAATAAAAAATTCTGATATGCTTACTGAACCTATTACAAAACGTGGGCTGCGTCCTTTTGATATGAGCGTGCTGGTTACTAAGGGTCCCCAGCCGCCTCCGCCAAATGAATCGAGAAAACCACCTGCACCGGCAAGCCAGCCTACATTTTTTACTTTCTTTGGCTTGTTGTTCTTTTTTCTGAATGCGATAATTAATATACGCAAACCGAGCAACATAGTATAACTGGCAATGATGGGACGGATATACTTGCTATACTCATCTCCAAATTTTGAAAGAAGATAAGCGCCCACTACTGCACCGATAATACCCGGTATTAAAAGCGCCTTGAATAATTTTTTATTTACATTACCAAACTTGTAGTGACTATAACCCGATGCACCGCTGGAAAACATTTCAGCAGTGTGTATACTGCCGCTGATAGCAGAAAGATTAACCCCCAGCGACATCAATACGGTTGTTGACACTACACCATACCCCATTCCTAATGCACCATCTACCATTTGTGCTAAAAAGCCGGCAGCTATCATCCAGTAAAATTTACTGTCGAGACTGGAGATACCGCTGCTTATTGTACCGACCAAACTATTGAAAGGCAGGTATGATAAAACAAAATAACCCGCGAACATAAAAAAGAAAGCGAATAGACACCATGTAGCAATCCTTTTCCACCGGCGTTCTCCGTTGTTCTTTGAATCGTAATTATTTTTTAATGAAAGTGTTTTTGTGATGTGATTCAGCTCATGCACTTTCTTCGCAAAATTGCCATTCATTTTCTTACGGATGGCTTCCATGTTATCCAGCACTTCATCTAACTCTTCAGGCAATACTTCATTCAATGTTTCTTTTATGCGCTTCGCGATGGTAGGCGATTTGCCGTTGGTAGAAACCGCTACTTTCAAATTCCCTTTTTTAACAACAGAGCCCAAATAAAAATCACATAATTCAGGTGTATCAGCCACATTTACCAGCAAGCCCTTTTTGTGCGCGTCATCACTTATGGTTCTGCCTAATGTTTTATCATCTACAGCCACTATCACAATATCAATATCTGTCAGCAACATTTCCGTATAAGCGCCTTCAATCAAGGTAATATTAGCGTTACGTTGTGCAATTGCTTTTATAGCGTCATTTATCTGCAATGCTACTACAGTTATTTGTGTAGCAGGTGAATTACCTAATACCGCATTGAGTTTTTCAAGGCCTACATTTCCCGCCCCCACAATCAACAATCTTAACTGCTCCAGTTTTAAAAAAACCGGGAACAATTGATTGCTTTCTTTTATAGTTTTTGTTTCGTTCATTTTTAGCTATGAGTTATCAGCTTTGATCTGTCGGCTTTAAGCCACTCGATACTATACCCAGTTTACCCGTTTGGCAAAATCACCAAAGGTTTCTGTTTTCTTTTTTTCTTTACTGTATGTTTTGAACAAGCCATCCAGCTCCTGCAGAATGGTTTCTTCATTTATATTCTCTTTATATATCTTATTCAATCTCGTGCCTGTTCTGTCGCCGCCCAAATGCAGGTTGTAATGTCCATAACCCGTTCCAACAAAACCAATCTCCGCAACATAAGGTCTTCCACATCCATTAGGGCAACCCGTCATACGCACACTGATATTATCATCACTCAAACCATATTTGTCGAGGATTGGTTCCATCTTAGTAATGAGTGTGGGCAAATAACGTTGCGCTTCGGCTAACGCTAACGGGCAGGTGTTAAATGCCACACAGGCTATTGAATCACGGCGAACCGCTCCAGCATTATCTGTGGTTTCAATAATCCTGTACTTTTTCAGTATCGCATCAATTGCTGCTTTGTCTTTTTCTTCCACATCAGCCACAATCACATTCTGATTACAGCTAAACCGGAAGTTGGCTTTACGCGTTTGCGCAATTTCAAGAAAGGCAGTTTTTAATGCCTGCTTTTCATCATCCAGCACGCGACCACTTTCTACAAAAGCAGTATAATACCATTTGCCTTCATGATTTTTGTGCCATCCATAAAAGTCGGAGCGACTATTAAATTCATACGCTCTTTCTGGTTCTAACTTAAACCCACAACGTTTTTCCAGTTCAGCTTTAAACGCGTCAACACCCATTTTATCAATGGTATATTTTATACGGGATAGTTTGCGGTCGCTCCTGTTGCCATAATCACGCTGAATAGTAATGGTTTCGTACACAGCTTTGAGTACTTTTTCTTCGCTATCAAGAAAGCCCAACATGCTTCCCAACCGCGGGTAAGTATTAGCGTTACCATGTGTAGCGCCTAATCCACCACCTACTGCAAGATTAAATCCTTTTAATTTTCCCTTCTCTACAATCGCAATTAAACCCAGGTCGTTAGCAAATACGTCCACGTCATTATTCGGGGGAATAGCAATGGCAATTTTGAATTTACGTGGCAAATATCTGTCCTGGTATAATGGGTCTTCTTCTTCTTTTTTATCAACCAATGGTTTTTCATCCAACCATATTTCGTAGTAGGCTTTGGTACGGGGTAAACCTAATACACTTAGCTTATCCGCATAAGCAAATATTTCTTCGTGTATGGGTGAATGTTTGGGATGCGCCGCGCATACTACATTTCTGTTTACATCGCCGCATGCAGAAATAGAATCGAGCTTAGCGGTATTAAACTCCTGTATAGTAGGTTTAACATGTGCTTTTAATATGCCATGCAGTTGAATGGTTTGACGGGTAGTAATTTTTACCACCCCAGTTGAATGCCTGCCCGCAATATGATGCAAAGCTTCCCACTGTTCACCTGTAATAAAACCACCGGGCAAACGCAAACGGATCATATATGAGTACAGCCACTCTAATTTTTTTGCGCTGCGCTCTTCTCTCCTGTCGCGGTCATCCTGTTGATACAATCCATGAAATTTAATCAACGATTGATCATCTTCCCGTAACGCACCTGTTATTTTACCTCTTAAGCCCTCGCTTTTCATCTTAATGCGTTCTACCGGCGACAGATCGTTTTTTTCAGACATAATAAAATTTTTATTTAAAAGCCTATCTTTCCATCTCTCTTTCCGAAGGAAAGAGAGCGGTGCTATATATCATTGTTCAACACTATATCTTCCAATTCAACTTTTGTAATGCTACCTGCTATAATCAACAACTTTCATTTTTTAGCATCTTCGAAAAGCAGGCCCTTGTGCTCCGGTCTCCTCCCCTTCGGGGAGGCGGGTGGGGCATTTTAATATACATCCAGCAAATACCTTCCTTCTTCTTTTAATGTATCCAGCAATGCAATAGCATCATTGATAGATTTTCCACCGTATCTTTCTATAATCTGCAGCAATGTATTTTCTACATCAACACTCATCGGTGCTTTAGCGCCACATATGTAAATATATGCTCCGGCTTCAATCCAACTCCACAATTCAGCCGCTTGCTCCAGCATACGATGCTGTACATACAATTTCGATTTCTGGTCTCTCGAAAAAGCAAGATTTACCCTGGTGAGTACACCGGTATTAACCCAGTTCTGTATTTCTGTTTGATATAAAAAGTCGGAAGTAAATTTTTGATCCCCGAAGAAAAGCCAGTTGCGGCCACCGGCACCGGTTGCATCTCTTTCAGCAATGAAAGAACGGAAAGGCGCTATACCTGTTCCTGGCCCTATCATTATCACATCTTTATCAGCAGCAGGTAATTTAAACTGGCTGTTTTTATGCACGTAAAAATCAAGCGTAGCATCAACCGGAAGTTGAGAGAGGTAATCTGAACAAAGTCCAAATTTCACCTCGTTATTAACGGAGAACTTATCCCTTGCAACAGTAACGTGTACTTCGCCGCTATGTGCTTCGGGCGATGATGATACGGAATACAATCTTGGTGTAATTGGTTCCATTATATGGATCACCTGTTCAAATTGCGCAGCATCTTTTACAGGATAAATACGCAACAGATCCAACAGATCTATACGCGTATCTGGAATCTCCTGCTGTGTTACCGCTGCATACTGTTTCACTACTCTTTCGGGTAAATGAATGATATTGATTTTTTTGGTAAGCGCTTCACCAATCGTATATCCTTCTTTTCTGAATTCGATAGCCGTATCCGCATCGGTTCCGGTTAAGGCCAGTATGGCATCAACGGTTTCTTTTTTATTATGCGGAATAAGCCCGATAGAATCACCTGGCTCATAATGCACTTCTTCATCAACTGCTATTTCGATATGATGTGTCTGTTTGTTTGAATCACGATCATTCAAATTATAATTTGACAGTATAGTTCCTGTGTAATTTTTCTTTCCTTTAGATGGTTTAGCCGCGGATGGCGACGGAGCAGCGCTGGTGCCGCCTTCACTTAATGCCTTCATTACATTTGCAAACCAGAAGGCTGCATCTTCCGCATAATCCGTATCACATTTCTGCAAAGGCACAATGCGTTTTGCGCCCAGCTTTGTTAATTGTGTATCTACATCTTCGCCTACTTTACAAAACAAAGGATAAGATGTATCGCCCAACGCCAGCACGCTGAATTTCATTTTGTCAAGATTCACCGTTTGCTGGTGAATATAGTCGTAAAATTTTTTAGCTGTTGCCGGTGGTTCGCCATCGCCCTGTGTACTGATCACTATAAAAGTATATTCTTCTTTTGCCAGATCATTAATACGGTATTGATCAAGCGAAGTAAGTTTTACATTAACGCCATGCTTTTTTGCCTGGGCGGCAAATTCAGTAGCCACTTTTTTAGAGTTGCCGGTTTCTGTACCAAAAAGTATGGAAATTTTATTAACACGGGTAGCCGAAGCAACCGGTGTTGCAGTACTACCAGCGCCTGCAGCTTTTTCCTCAGCGGATACCAATCCCGCTAAAAAACCATTCATCCAAATCAGTTCTTCTCTCGAAGACTGCGTAACGAGTTCCTGAAAAGCTTTAAGTCTATGCTCTGCTAACATGGGCTTGCTTGTTATGATTTAAATTATTTTGTATGGCAGCAACTGGTTTAAAATAATGAGCAGTTTCTTCACTATTTGTCAACCATGCAAATTGTTCGTGTAAGGCCACTACCCTTCCTACTATTACCAATGATGGCGAAGTAAAGGATCTATCGGGTAATTGTGAAAAATCGTAAATATTGGTTACGTGTACCTGCTGCAATGGTGTAGTTGCCTGTTCAACCACCGCTATAAAAGTATCATCTGCAACACCATTTTTTATCAACTTACTCACTATACCGTCTACCGTTTCGGCAGACATATAAAATACCAATGTATCTTTTGTAGCAGCAAGCTCCTTCCAGTATTCATCAGCAACAATATCTGATTTATAATAAGTAAGCAACCGCACCGCTGTTGAATAGCCTCTCGCCGTTAAAGGTATGCCCGCATAAGCAGCGGCGCCCAGCGCTGATGTTACACCTGGTACTATCTCGTACGGAATATTGTTTTCTTTCAATACTTGTAGCTCGTCGAGTATATTAGAAAAAACCGACACGTCGCCACCTTTTAAGCGTACTACCAGTTTGCCCTGCTGCGCATGTTCACATATCAGTTCATTGATGGTTTCCTGTGGCGTAGAATTGCCGCGGCGGCATTGTTTGCCCACATATACCACTTCAGCAGCTGGATTAACATACTGCTTTAATATTTCGTTACTCACTAAACGATCTGTAAGCACTACATCTGCCTGCTGCAACCAGCGCACAGCCTTCACCGTTATCAGTTCAGGATCACCAGGACCGGAGGCAGCCAGTATCACTTTTCCTTGTATGTTATTGCCCGTTGACATGTAAATACGTGCGTTAGTTTTGATTAATATTATCCGTAACCGTTTTTTCTTTCAGCACCACACCGCTTTTATGTTCTACAAGCATATGGGCAGCCACACTTTCAGTTAACCATACATTTCCACCAATAATGCTGTTCTCACCAATCACGGTTTTGCCACCTAATATGGTAGCGCCGGAATACACAATCACATTATCTTTTATGGTTGGATGTCTTTTACCCTTTGCATGCTCACGCGACGCGCTTAACGCCCCCAATGTAACGCCCTGGTATATCTTAACATTTTTGCCAATCACCGTTGTTTCGCCAATCACAATTCCTGTTCCATGATCTATAAAAAAGGAATCGCCTATGGTAGCACCAGGATGAATATCTACGCCCGTTTTACTATGCGCATATTCGGTAAGCAATCTTGGCAGAATTTTCACCTGCTGTTTCCAAAGCTGATGCGCCAAACGATATATAGCGATAGCATAAAAGCCAGGATAGGCTACAATTACTTCCTCTGCCGATTCTGCTGCCGGATCGTATTGCAAAATAGCTTCGGCATCTTTTAAAAGCGTATCGTATATATCAGGTAACGCATTAAAAAAATCATCGGTTACAGATTGCGCAGCCTTACCATCTCTCAATACTTCATACACTAATGTTGACAAATGGCTTTTTAAGGATTCGAATGCCTTTTCCAGTTCGTATGTATTCTGCTGACGGAGCGTAGCTGGCAGAAACAATAAACCAAACAAATCATCAATAAACAGCCTAGCCAGTTCCTTATCAGGAAAGGCAAGGAAAGTTTTTTTCTTCCGCTCTGCCAGTTGTTGTATGAATTTTTTTTGAGACACTTTTATGGTATATGGTGGAGGGTGTAAGGTTTAAGGTTTGCGGTTTATAGTCTAAGGATAAAATTGTATTCCTTATACCTTTTACCATTAACCTTTTACCTTTACTGTATCATACACGCTCCTACGGTTACATTACTTGTTTCGTCAATTAATATGGCACCCCCACTTGCTCTTAATGCTGCATAACTATCATACACTACCGGCTGAGCAGTTTTGATTACCGCTTTTACAATATCGTTTAACCCTACCTGTGATGGTGCGTATTTTTTTTCAAGTGAATTAACATCCAGCCTGAACTCAATATCCTTCACCACACTTCTAACCCTGGTGCTGTTGATCTGCAATAAATATTTATTACCGGCAACCAATGGTTTACTGTCCATCCAGCATAGTAACACCTCTAATTCATTCGCCGTTTGTGGTACATCTTTGCTTTGTACAATCACATCTCCCCTACTGATATCTACATCATCTGCCAAATGAAGTACTATTGCCTGTGGCGCAAAAGCTTCATCTACCAATTTGCCTCCATCTGTTTCAATAGCGCTGATGGTAGATGTTGCACCCGATGGTAATACGGTTACTGCATCTCCCTTTTTATAAATGCCACTGATAACCTTTCCGGCATATCCTCTATAATCGTGCAAGGCTTCTGTTTGAGGGCGGATCACATACTGCACCGGAAATCTCGCGTGCTCAAGATTAATCGCTTTTTCTACCTGCACCGTTTCCAGTTGCTGTAATAGAGCCTCACCTTCATACCACGATAAAGTAGCTGACTTCTCTACAATATTATCGCCATTTAAAGCGCTGAGCGGAATATAGCTTACATCATTAAGATGGAGCGCTTTTGCCAGTTCAGCATATTCAATTACGATGTTGTTGTATACATCCTGTGAGTAATCTACCAGGTCCATCTTATTAACCGCCACAATTACTTTCGGCATATTCAATAACGAAGCAATAATAGAATGCCTGCGGGTTTGTTCAACCACGCCATTTCTGGCGTCAACTAAAATGATAATAAGGTCTGAATTGGATGCACCCGTAACCATGTTACGCGTATACTGTATATGACCCGGCGCATCAGCAATAATAAATTTACGCTTAGGCGTGGTGAAATATTTATATGCTACATCTATAGTAATGCCTTGTTCTCTTTCTGCACGTAATCCGTCTGTTAATAATGCAAGATCAATCTCGCCTTCTTCCCTGTTCCTGGTTTGTTTTTCAATAGCTTCCAGTTGGTCAATCATTATACTTTTACTATCGTATAACAAACGACCAATAAGGGTGCTTTTCCCATCATCTACACTTCCAGCGGTTATAAAACGTAATATGTCCATTTTCAGTTATTAAGTTTTGAGCTATCAGTTGTCAGCCATCAGAAATAATGCTGATTACCCTTGCTCTTATATAATCAATAATTTATCTTCAAAATGTCAGGCGGCTCATAGCTGAAAGCTGATGGCTTACAGCTAGAAATACCCGTTCTTCTTCCTGTCTTCCATTGCGGCTTCCGATACTTTGTCATCAATTCTTGTTTCGCCGCGTTCGCTTGTTTTTGTAGCTATGATCTCGCTGATGATATCATCAATTGTTGTTGCATTAGATGCAACCGCCGCAGTACATGTCATATCACCTACGGTGCGGTAACGTACTTTCTTATTTACGATCACATCGGTTTCATCAATGCGGATAAATTCTGATATCGCTACATATTGTCCTTCATATTCCAGCACTTCACGTTCGTGTGCGAAATAGATAGAGGGTAATTCAATTTTTTCACGACGGATATAATTCCACACATCCAGTTCCGTCCAGTTGCTTATAGGGAATACACGCACATTTTCGCCTTTGTTGATCTTTCCGTTATAGGTATTCCACAATTCAGGGCGCTGACGCTTAGGATCCCACTGTCCAAATTCATCGCGCACAGAAAATATTCTTTCTTTCGCCCTTGCTTTTTCTTCGTCCCGTCTTGCACCACCAATACAGGCATCAAAACCAAATTCTTCAATCGTATCTAACAAAGTATAGGTCTGTAACTGGTTGCGGCTGGCGAATTTCCCTTTCTGTTCCGTAAGCTTTTTAGCCTTGATGGTATCTTCTACATTTCTTACAATTAATTTCTCATCTATCTTTTCGGCTAACCGATCACGGTATTCCAACGCTTCCGGAAAATTATGTCCTGTATCAATATGTACTAAAGGAAAAGGAAATTTACCAGGGCGAAATGCTTTCAGCGCAAGATGCACCAATACAATAGAATCCTTACCACCACTAAACAGGAGCGCAGGCTTTTCAAATTGACCTGCTACTTCACGAAAAATATGAATAGCTTCTGACTCCAGTTCGTCTAAATAATCTAAATGATATGCGCTCATAGATGATTTCTGATTTGAAATTTGAGATTTGAAATTGCTGTCAGCTATCGGCTTTCAGCATTCAACACTAATTTTTTAACTGCCTCCTTACTACTGCCTTCTGCCTCTTATCACTTACTACTTACTTCTGCCTCTTCATGCACATGCAACCCACACTCTTTGTTGGTAGCATCTTCCCACCACCATCTTCCGGCGCGGAAATCTTCACCAGGACGAATAGCCCTGGTGCATGGTGCACAACCTATACTTACAAAACCTTTATCGTGTAAAGGATTATAAGGAATATTATTATCGTTGATAAAACCAGTTACTTCTTCTGTTGACCATTCGAGCAGCGGATGGTATTTAGTTACATTGTTTCCACCATCCCATTCCAAAGATTGCATATCGTGCCTGTTTGGCGAGTGTGCTGCACGGATGCCGGTGATCCATACCTGCTTATTTTTTAATGCGCGTTGCAAAGGTTCTACTTTACGAATATGGCAACACTGCTTCCTGTTTTCTACAGATTCGTAAAAACTGTTGGGGCCTTTTTGCGCGACAAATTCCTGCAATGCTGATGCATCAGGATAATAAGCGGTAATGGGTTTATTGTATTTTTCGAGCGTACGGCTCCAGGTTGAATAGGTTTCAGGAAACATACGTCCTGTATCTAATGTAAATACCTGTATATCCAGTTGCTCTTTAAAAATAATATGAGCAATGATCTGATCTTCCCAGCTAAAACTGGTGGAGAAAACAACCTTACCAGGATATGCTGCTGCTATATTGCGGAGATTCTGCGCAATATCCGGGGTTTGTATTAGTTGAGAAATTCTTTGAATTTCGCTTTGTGGAACCGTCTGAGTCATAGTACACTTAATATTGATGGGCAAGTAAAAACATCATTCCTGTTCACTCCTTATAGGAGTACATCTGCTTCAACAACAGCAACAATTGTATTTTCGATTGATCACCATCAAAGCGATTTTAATACTCTATAAAAGTGGTGGACAAAGATAATAACTAAAGTTGAATCTTCACTCATTTTTTGCTTATTCACATTTTTTTTTGAGAAATTGATGGTTTTGCCTTTACCTTTGCGCCAGTTCTTTAAAAATCACTTATCAAGAAAGGCAGAGGGACTGGCCCGATGAAGCCTTGACAACCTGTTCCGTGCCGCATATATGCGGTATGGGGAAAGGTGCCAACTCCAGTTCCGCCAATGGGCGGAAGCAGATAAGTCAGACGAAAAGCTGATATCTAATCAACATATTAATAGCTCTTCCGATGACCTGTTGGAAGAGTTTTTTTATGCCCATACCTGAGCATAACTTACTCCCGCCTTTTCCGCTACTTTCTTGTTATACATTTTTATTGAATCTCTATTACCAGGCATTGAACAAGTAAACAAGATGACTACAAACGTGGCGGTTAAAACGTATAAAGATATAGATCAGACACTGCTGAAGAGTATTCCTAATCCTTCAGACCAGGCGTACGAAATCAAAACAAAAATTCCTGAATTTACCTTTTTGGGAGTGAAGGAACAACCTGATTTCGCAGCGATATACCTTACATTTTATCCCAACAAAAAAATCATTGAACTCAAATCATTAAAACATTATGTATTTCAGTTAAGAAATATTGTAGTGTCGTACGAAAGACTCATCAATATTATATATGATGATCTTCAGAAAGCGTACGAGCCGGAAAGGTTGAGAATTGTTATGATCTGCAATCCACGTGGTGGCATCAGCTCAAAGCTTACTATTGATTCTGACTGGAAAGCCCGCGGTGGTAAAGAAGTATTTAACGACTGGCAACGCATAGAAGATGAATGGGAAGTGACCATGTAGTTTTAAAAATTAACAACTAAAAGTTTGAGAATGACGGTAAACTCTATTAATTTTATTACCCCCTGTTTTTCCAGGGCCTGGATTATGACAAAGGCAGCAAACATATTTTTACCCTACAACAACTTGCCTCACCGCATTTGTTGCCGTTGCTGTATGCCGTAAGGCATACATTCTACCATATAAAACCATTAAGGTTGATTGCATCGCAGTACTCATCATATCCAATCATCTTGTGTTACCATCATCTTTCATTAAAAAAAATATTTTGCCATGAGCAACTATCGTTTTGAAACATTACAAATTCATGCCGGACAGGAAATTGATCCTACTACCAAATCAAGAGCCGTTCCTATTTATCAAACAACTTCTTATGGGTTCAACAATACTGAACATGCCGCTAACCTTTTTGGTTTAAAAGAATTCGGGAACATTTACACCCGCATTATGAACCCTACTACAGATGTTTTTGAAAAAAGAATTGCTGCGCTGGAAGGCGGAGTAGCTGCATTAGCAACATCATCCGGACAGGCCGCGCAGTTTCTTGCTTTGAATAATATCCTCCAATCGGGAGATAATTTTGTAAGCTCTTCTTTTTTATATGGCGGAACCTATAATCAATTTAAAGTAGCTTTTAAACGCTTAGGCATAGACGTAAGATTCGCTGATGGGGATAATGTAGAAAGTTTTGTAAAACATATTGATAAAAATACCAAAGCTATTTACTTTGAAGCTATCGGCAACCCAAGGCTCAATGTACCCGATTTCGAAAAATTTGTAGCACTGGCTAAAGAATATGACCTGCCTTTGATTGTTGACAATACGTTTGGTGCAGGTGGTTATCTTGTTCGCCCAATTGAACTAGGAGCGAATATAGTGGTAGAATCCACTACCAAATGGGTAGGTGGTCATGGAACAAGCATTGGCGGCGTTATTATTGATGGAGGCAATTATAACTGGGGCAATGGAAAATTCCCGCAGTTTACTGAACCAAGTGAAGGATATCACGGTTTAAAATTCTGGGATATTTTTGGAGAAGGCAACCCGTTGGGATTACCCAATATTGCTTTTATTATCCGCGCACGTGTAGAGGGATTGCGTGATTTTGGAGCAAGCCAGAGTCCTTTCAATTCTTTTTTAACACTGCAGGGTTTAGAAACACTCTCGCTTCGCGTACAACGCCATGTAGACAATGCGCTTGAATTGGCAAAATGGCTGGAGGCGAATGAACTGGTGGAATTTGTTTGGTATCCTGGTTTGGAAAGCAGTCCCTATCATAAACTCGCAAAAAAATACCTGCCTAATGGTTATGGCGGCGTACTGAATTTTGGGATAAAAGGTGGCAAAGAAAATGGTAGAAAATTTATTGACTCACTGAAGCTCGCAAGCCATCTTGCCAACGTAGGTGATGCCAAAACATTGGCTATTCATCCATCTTCTACCACACATGAGCAGTTAAGCGAAGATGAACAAAAAGCATCAGGTGTATTGCCAAATCTTATCCGCATTAGTGTAGGCATTGAACACATAGATGATATTAAAGCAGACTTTGAACAGGCTTTTGAAAAAGTATTCGCATCGCAACACGCGTTGAATTGATTTTATAACCGGAGAAGTGGGAGTTTCGCTCACTTCTTTATTTTTTAAGACAGGAGTATAGATGTCAACACAGGTTTTTACATATAATCATCCACTTGAACTGGAAAGTGGCGTAACGCTACCCCAATATCATTTGGCATATACCACACTGGGCAAACTGAATAAGCAGAAGGATAATGTGGTATGGGTGTTTCACGCACTCACTGCCAACAGTAACCCTGCAGATTGGTGGCCGGGATTGGTAGGCAGTGGCAAATATTTTGATCCGGCAAAATATTTTATTGTTTGTGTGAATATGCCCGGAAGTTGCTATGGTAGTATTGGTCCGTTAGAGATTAATCCGCAAACCAACGAACAATGGTATCACGACTTTCCCATATTTACCACAAGAGATATGGTGCGAGCTTACAAACCATTGAAAGATTTTTTAGGCATAGAAAAAATTCACATCGGCATAGGTGGCTCAATGGGTGGGCAGCAATTGCTGGAATGGGCGATTGAAGAACCCACACTTTTTGATCATGTAATTCCTATGGCTACTAACGCACAGCATTCTCCGTGGGGCATAGCATTGAATGCATCGCAACGCATGTGCATTGAAACAGACAGCACCTGGAAAGACAAAACACAGGAAGCCGGCATACAGGGCATGAAGGCAGCGAGAAGTATTGCTTTGCTGAGTTACAGGAATTACAATACATACAATCTTACACAACCACGTGATAAAAAAACAGCCTGGCCTGTTCCACATAATTTTGGCGGTGAAGCGGCAGAAAGTTATCAACGCTACCAGGGAGAAAAATTAGCAAAACGTTTTAACGCGTTCAGTTATTACCGACTGGGGCAAGCGATGGATGCGCATGATGTAGGCCGGGGACGACAATCGGTGGAAGACGCCCTTAAACTTGTTAAAGCAAAAACATTAGTGATAGGTATAACAAGCGATCTGCTTTTTCCACCGGAAGAACAGAAAAAAATTGCCGACTATATTCCAGGAGCGGAGTTTCATTTAATTGAATCTTTGTATGGTCATGATGGTTTTTTGCTGGAATACGAGAAGATAGAACACATACTCAGGAATTTTATAAGAGAAGATGTAATGAGTTTTTTAAAAATTGTAAATCATTAATACATGGATGCGCATAAGCGGTTAACTATAGGATTGTTTGGTTTTGGAGTAGTAGGCGAAGGTTTGTATAAAGTGTTGGAGCAAACACCTTCTTTACAGGCAACAATAAAAAAAGTGTGTATAAAAGATGCGGGCAAAAAAAGAAACGCACCAGCTTCATTATTCACAACAGACCGATACGCTATATTAAATGACAGTGAGATCAACGTAGTAGTAGAAGTGATCAACGAGAGTGAGGCAGCATTTGAAATTATTTCTACCGCCCTGAAAAACGGAAAGGCTGTGGTAAGTGCCAGCAAAAAAATGATCGCGGAGCATTTGCCCGAAATACTGGAACTGCAAAAAAAATACAACCAGCCTTTTTTGTGTGAATCAGCGGCTTGCGCATCAATACCTGTTATCCGCAACCTGGAAGAATATTATGATAATGATTTGCTGCATTCTATCAGAGCTATCGTTAACGGCTCAACGAATTTTATTCTCACCAAAATGTTTGAAGATAAGCTCGACTTCAAGCAGGCATTGATACTGGCGCAGCAATTAGGTTTTGCCGAAGCTGATCCGTCATTGGATGTGGATGGCTGGGATGCTTTGAATAAGTGGACGTTCCTGCTAACACACGCTTACGGTATAGTTGATAAACCCGAGAATATTGTATTTAATGGCATCCAGAATATAAAATTGACTGACGCGGCAGTAGCCAAAGAAAAAAGTCATGAAATAAAACTGGTAGCCCAGGCTAAGAAATTACAGAATGGTAAAGTAGCTGCATTTGTTTTGCCACAACTCGTTACACACGAAGATCCTTTGGCATTTGTAAAAAATGAATTCAACGGCGTAGTGATTGAAAGCTCCTTTGCAGATAAACAATTTTTTTACGGAAAAGGTGCTGGAAGTTTTCCAACGGCGTCTGCCGTATTGAGTGATATTTCCGCGTTGCGATATGATTATCGGTACGAATACAAAAAATTGTATCATCATACACCGCAACAATTGACTGACGATTTTTATGTACGTACTTATGTAAGTTTTGATGATTGGAAAAACATTCCACGTGAAAAATTTGAATGGATTGAAGAATGGCATGCCGGAGAGCGCAAATACCTGGTAGGTGTGCTGCCTTTTAAAGAATTAAAACAAAACACCTGGTGGAAAGAGAACAATGTGTCGCTGATACTTACGCCAGATGCTATTATAGAAGATATTGAAATAAGAAAGCTGAAAAAGAAAAGTTTAGAACTGGCGGGAATATTAGATTAGTTGCATCGCCTGGAGGCGATAAGATACACATGCGAGGCTAAGACTCCTCGCATAGCTTTAATATTATCATTCGTCTTTGCGGTCTTTGCCCCTCCGTGCACTTTGCGTGAAACCTTTGCACAAGCGTATAATGTATGACTCTTTCTCCCGAAATAAAAGCATGGGCAAAACAATTGTGGGACTATCACCATATGCAGCACATACTGAAAAAGTCAGATTGCATTCTTGCATTAGGTAGTCATGATTTGCGCGTAGCCGACAGAGCAGCGAAACTATATCTTGAAGGTTGGGCGCCACTGCTTGTTTTTTCCGGCGGATTGGGTAATCTCACCAGCGATATATGGACGGTGCCTGAAGCAGATCAGTTTGCGGCTATCGCTATGCAAAAAGGTGTTCCCGAAAGTGCCATACTGATAGAAAACAAATCAACCAATACCGGCGAGAATATAACCTTCACTCAAAAATTATTAAGTGCAAAAGGGCTTAACCCCAATCGGTTCATTGTAGTGCAGAAGCCATATATGGAAAGAAGAAGCTACGCTACTTTTAAAAAGCATTGGCCTGAAAAAGAGTTGCTCGTTACATCGCCTCAATTATCTTTTGAAGAATATCCGACTGAAGATATAACAATGGAAAAAGTGATCAATATTATGGTGGGCGATCTGCAAAGGATTAAATATTATCCTGCAAAAGGTTTCCAGGTAGCGCAGGAGATCCCAGATGACATCTGGCAGATATATGAAAAGCTTATAGCAAAAGGATTTGATAAACATTTAGCCCACATATAATGGCGTAAGATTGTTTAAACAAATTATATTTAATGTATGGATTGCCTTATTGTAGACGACAATAAAATTTCCCGCACTACTTTAAAACACCTCGCAAGCCAGGTGAAGGATCTTACGGTAATTGGTGAATGCCCCGATGCTATGTCTGCCTATAATTTATTGCAACAGCAACATACTGATATACTACTGCTGGATATTGAGATGCCTGAAATGTCGGGACTTGAACTCACTAAAAATTTAAAGGACAACAAACCCATTATTATTTTTACTACATCAAAAAAGAATACGCGGTAGAAGCTTTTGAACTGAACGTGGCTGACTATATTGTAAAACCCGTTACACCTTCAAGGTTTATACAGGCTATTGACAGAGCCAGGGAAATATTAGAAAGCAAAAAAGACACAGTAAATATGGAAGCGGATGAATTTATTTTTATCCGTGATTCTAATATTATACGGAGGATAAAACTGGAAGATATTTTATTTGCTGAAGCAATGGGCGATTATGTGAAGCTACATACACCGCAGAAATTTTTTGCCATACATACTACATTAAAAGCGGTGGAAGAAAGATTGCCGGTTACCCACTTTTTAAGAGTACATCGCTCTTATATCGTTTCCATTCCCAAAATTGACACGATTCAGGATGGAGCTATCATCATTAACAGCAAATCCGTTCCCGTGGCAGACGCCTTTAGAGCTGCTCTAAATAAAAGGATGAATATTTTATAAACACCACACTCCTATGCGGTAAACCACCAACTTTGTATTTGAGTTTACCGATTGTTTTTCCTCATTCGACTACACTATTATCCCAGGCAACCTTTTTGTGTTTAAACAACATACACATCAATCTATCTTTAGGTCAGCAATTTTTTCATAAGCCCGCCTGAACGGTGGGCAGGCAGTTAGTTTAGGGACGGGCTGCATTTTTATGCAGCCCCTTTTATCTAGTCATGAAAACCGTATACACCATATTATTTATCGTTGACAGTATTGTTTTAGCTTTGTTATATTACTTTTTACTTACAACAGCTTATACAGGAAATCATCCTTTTAAAATGATGGCTGACATTGCCGGAATTATACTCTGCATAGCTGTATTAACCTACCTGTTGGTAAAATATATCAAACTTCCTCCCGCCGGTTAAAATCAACCGCTTTTAATGTACATTAGAACTAATATTTACCGGTGAAGCATACAAGATTTATATACCTTATACTTATCGCTTTTATCGCGGGAATGTTCCTGCTTATTTTTCTGCAATTCAATTCTTCTAAAAACATAGATTCATTAGTAAAAGGAAATGAAAAAACATTGCAGGAGTTTATAGTAAATAACCATCTGCGGCAACTGGAAAGAGATATACATGCCCTGGAAAATAAAGTAAGGTTTATTATTGACAAGAAGGATACAGGACGTGTAGACAGGATGGAAGCGGAAATAACACAGGTAAAATCCAGCATTGATAAATTACAACGAATAAATGACAATGACAGTTCTGTAAAATTTATTGACCAGCTTGATGACGCTATTCAACAAAAACTTGCTTATGTAAACGGCGTATTGGATACCTTTTATACCAATGGAAGGCAACCCGCTTCAAGGCTTTTGTATGATGAAAAAAATAAAAAACTTTCCGATTCCATCAGAACAATTGTGCGCAAAATAGATACCAGCAGGCAACAGGTGTTAACTACGCTCACAAAAAATATTGATCATGACGGGTTACAGGCTAAGACATGGGGAAATATTCTCATTGTAATTGTACTTGCCTGCAGTATAGGCGTGGTGTGGTTTATTATTAACCGGCTTAAACGTCAGCAGGAACTCATTCATCAATTAGACGCGTCAGAAAAACAGGTAAAAAAATCGTCGAGAATAAAAGAAAATTTCATGGCCAATATGAGCCATGAAATACGAACGCCCATGAATGCCATACTCGGTTTTACGCATTTATTACAACAAAAACAATTGGATAAAGATGCGAAGGAATGTACAGATGCTATTCAAAAATCAGGCGAAGGATTGCTCAATATCATCAACGATATTCTTGATTCATCTAAGATAGAAGCAGGAATGATGCGCATTGAGTCTACCTCTTTCAACATACGCCAGTTGATAGATTCTGTAAGGGTAATGTTCAACGAAAAAGTAAAAGAAAAAAACCTCGGATTTCATATATATATTGGAGATGATGTGCCCGAACTACTAATGGGTGATAGTATGCGCCTTACCCAGAAGCTGGTAAATCTTATTGGCAATGCCCTAAAGTTTACAAAAGAAGGTTCGGTCAGCGTTTCTATAATTAATAAAGGCATACAGGATAATACAGCGAAGATTAGCTTTACCATTACTGATACCGGTATTGGCATTGAACCAGATCAGATTCCGCATATATTCGACCGCTTTCACCAGGCAGAGGATTCTATTACACGTAAATATGGCGGAACAGGTTTGGGACTTTCCATAGTTAAAGAGTTGGTGGTGTTACAAAACGGCTCAATAAGCGCTGAAAGTGAACCCGGCAAAGGAACAAGTTTCTTTTTCCAGATTCCTTATACATTGTCTTCAACTAAAGAGGCGGTTAATCTTATTAACACGCGGATGACAACTTCAATGCAATTACCTCCATCATACCATATTCTTGTTGCGGAGGATAACAGCATTAACCAAACCCTTATGCGGCACTTATTGAAAGACTGGGGTTGCAGCTTTGATATTGTGGCAAACGGACAAGAAGCGCTTTCAATGCTTTCACAAAAAAAATATGATCTTGTTCTGATGGATATTCAGATGCCCGAAATGGATGGATATACTACTACCCGTTGTATACGTTCTGATTTAAAAATGAATATACCCGTTATTGCTATGACGGCTCACGCATTGCGTGGAGAAAAAGAAAAATGCCTGGCGTCGGGCATGAATGATTATATATCGAAGCCAATTGATCCCTCTCTATTACTGGAAATTATATCAAGGTTTTCATCTACTGCTATGAAACCTGGCACCACTTCAAAACCAGAAAATAATTTTACTGAGTTCGCTTGCATTAACCTGTTATACTTGCGCGAAATAAGCAATGGCGATACCGGATATGAAAAGATAGTAACAGCGCAGTTTATTGAAATGATTCCCGAACATATAGAACAACTCCAACGTTTCTATTCAAACAATAATATACCTCAACTGCAGCAAACCGCGCATAATATGAAAACAACAGTTTCTATTATGGGATTAACAGACCGCGTTGACCCACTGCTGCATAGGATAGAATCAAATGACGGCACTGATCTTCTGCTACTAAACAACACTATACAACAAATAAAAACAGTTTGCGAAAAAGCAGTCACGGAAGCACGGCAGTTTTATAACACGCTGTAAAATATTTTGTTCTTCAGCACCTGGTTCAGCATTTGTTTGCATCGGCATTTACCTTTTACCCCAATCAACGACAGGTTTTGCCCATTCGGCTACTTCACCTTTCTACCGCTGTTGCAGCGCTGTAGTTTTACGTCATCAAACAACAAATTCAAAACACTTCAAAATTTTACATCATGAAAAAGTTACTTATATCTGCAGCTATTGCACTTATAGCCTTAACATCAACATCTGTTAACGCTCAAACACAGGATGAAAAAGTAGTAAAAACTGATATTAAATCACTCAAAAAACAAGAACGCTCAGACAGAATAACACTAAGAAAATTGGAAGGAAATGATGCGAGCTTCCAGTCGAAAGACCAATTCAGAGTAGATTTTGGCAATGTTACCGATGTTAGCTGGACAAGAAGCGGATATTTTGACGAAGCCATATTTAATAAAGAAGGGAAACAAATGAAAGCGTTTTACGATATTGACTCACACCTGGTTGGTACTGTAACAGCCAAAACTTTCAACGATCTTCCAGCCTCTGCTCAAAAAATAATTACCAAAAAATATAAAGACTATAAAATAGACAATGTGATTTTTTATGATGATAATGAAGCAAACGAAACCGATATGATTTTATACGGATCACAATTTGACGATGAAGACAATTATTTTGTTGAGGTAAGCAAAGGCACCGAAAAAGTGGTATTACATGTTTCAACAGATGGAGATGTGTCTTTTTTTAAGCAACTCAGCAAATAACCACATCGGGAAACACCACCGTTCCGATTAAAGAACGGGTATTTACCTCCGGTGTAAAGTGTTGTACGAATGATTACCATATTCAAGATTTACCGGAGGCTCTAATTACAGGGGATTCATTTTGAATCTCCTGTTTTTTAGATGCATACCAAATGTTTGCCGGCAATAGAAGCACCAGGGTAAATATGTATTTAAAAAATATCATTAAAATAACCATTCATTAAAACTTTGTCTCTATTTTTTTGTTCATCTTGTTATCTACTCATCATCTGAATTTTTCCACGCCAGACTTACTGTTTATATTTTTTAAAATCAGCAATCCTGTTTCCGTAATGAATTATATGAAACATTTCCGCAAGCATATTAAAATAATTGCTGACAGAAGAGTGGCGTTCTTCCTGCTTATTGGTGTAGCCGTAATGTTTCTTACTTTTCTTACACACAATAACGCGGTAGAAATAGCCATCTCAGGCATCGCGTCTATCTTTATTGGCATTGGCGTAAATAATTTCAGTTCTATAGAAGCAAAATCAATGACCGAAATAAGATTACAAAAGAAACTGGATCATAGCTTACGCATACTTTCGTTAGCAGATAAAAAAGTACAACAGATGTACAGATCAAATAATGGAGCATTGCACACGGACATTCATGAATTGCACGAATTCATAAAAATCAGCATGGAGCTGATTAAAGAAGACGAGACTATTTAACTGTTTTACTCACTCCATTTCACAACCCTAAAAACAATCCTGGAGTAATCTTCTTTTTCATAAAGCACTCCTATATTATAATAAGATAAGGCTACAAGATCTGAATAAGCTGTAAAATCTTCCGTATACAATTTATCAGTATCAACTACATAATCTTTATACCATCTTTTGCCATCATCTTTACTAACGCGGAGCGTAAGATTATTGCGTTGTGCGGTATCTGCTGCATTAGTGAAAATAAGCACACTATTACCCCTGTCATTTTTCACACGTAAAAGGCTGCCTTCGTTTACAGGGTCGGGTAAGTTTTTGTCAAAATAACAAGTATCCCATGAAGCTCCTCCATTACTACTGATAGAAACAATTCTCGCTTTGATATCTCCTTTTTGATTGCGGCTGTTCATCATTAACTTATCGCCAGCCAACTGCGCTGCGCTTGATTCGTTTGAACCGGCAATTGATATGGTAGCGCCAAGCTTAAATGTTTTTCCATGATCATCAGTATAAAAACAATGCGCATAGTAATCAGTAGATAGCGCTTGCGGCTCACCAACTGAATGGTTAGCCGCTATTAGTATTCGTCCTTTAAATTTCCCTTTATAAAACTGCATAGCATGACCAGGAGTGTTAGCATAACTACGCCAATCTTCCTTGAATGTATAAGCGCTGTTTTTTGAAGGCTGATTGGGACGGTGAACCTGGGCAGTAATATTAACTGGCTCAGACCAGGTTGTTCCCGCATTTGTGGAGGTTATGTACCAAACTTCTCTAACGCCCTTCCCTTTTCTCACCTCATTTTCATGATTGTTGCCGGTATTATAAAATAAGAATATTCTTCCTTTCGGATAAGCGGGGTCAGTCATATCTACAACCGGTGCAGGATTTCCAGCCTGAAGACTATCCGCATCCACTAACACCTTCATATTGCTCCACGTTATGCCGTTATCGTTACTCATTTTCATTACAATATCTATATTGCCAAAATCACCGGCATTATTTACACGTCCTTCACAAAAAGCCAATAACCTGTTACCTGGCAAACCAATTACAGCAGGAATTCTATAATGACTATACCCGTCTTTACCGGATTCAAAAACAACTACCGGCTTTTGTTGGGCATGTAACTTTAAAACAACCATCCATAATAGTAACAGGTAGACTATTTTATTCATCATAACTGATTTAAGCATCAATAATATTATTCAAAAATATCTCAATTATATAAACAGACACTATAGAAATTTGTGCACCGCATTTCACTTTTCGCCACTACCTTAGCAGTGTTATAGTAACCATCTATGCATTCTGATTTATTATTACAACATATTGCTAAACGCATTACACTCTCTGATGAACAAAAAGAGATGGTGTCGGATTCATTTAATTCAAAAAAAATCCGCAAAAGGCAATTCCTGAGCCAGGAAGGTGATACGGCAAAAGGACCCGCATTTGTTGTTAAGGGTATTTTGCGTACCTATTCACTTGATAAAAACGGCGTTGAACATATTCTTCAATTTGCCCCGCCGGGCTGGTGGGTTGGTGATATAAAAAGCATCAACACACAACGGCCAGGTACACTTTTTATTGACGCGGTAGACGATACCGAAATACTATGGATATACAAATCAACGCTCGATAAATTATTTACAGACATTCCCGCGCTGGAGCGTTTTTTTAGAATACTCGCCGAAAATGCCTTGATCAATTACCAGGAAAGATTAGTAGGCAATCTTAGTTTTTCCGCAATGGAACGTTATAATGCGTTTTGTGTAAAATATCCTTCGCTTACAGAATGTTTACCCCAAAAATATGTAGCTTCTTATATAGGTGTTACACCCGAGTTTTTAAGTAAAATGCTTAAAACCGTTAAAGCCTGATCTGTCTTTTCTTAATCCACATTAAGCATAGCGCTTAACCTGCTTTATTTTTTTCGATGTATTGCTACAGTAGCTTTGTGTCATTAAAAAAAGGAGCATACATGAAAAAAGCAATATTACTGTTAAGCAACAACACAACCACGCTGCAGTACGATGCTGAAAAATTAACTGAAAGAAATGAATACATCATTATTCCAGCGCTTTCTGTTGAAGAAGCGATTGAGAAATTTCAGCAAACCAATATTGATATAGTGGTAATATATGAAGACATCAATCTGGTTGATAAAAACAAGCTGTCACGTATTGTCGGTTTTCAAAGCGATGATGTATACGTTCTTGAACTTACAAAGGATACTTCATTGGCAAACGCATTAGCTGAATTTGTAAAAGATATAGACAATGCAAGAAACCCATCTTATACTATAAATGATGATGCGCTGAAGAATGCCAGATATAACATTAGTATAGCGCAACCCAATTAAAAACATTATACACTTTACACTTAAAGCAAAATATTATGAAAAAGAAAATTGAAAGAATAGTCAGCAAACCTGCACGCCCCGGTATGGTAGGCGATGGATTCAGGGTGTTTAATTATATACCCGGCGGCGGGATAGCGCAGCAAAGAATCAGCCCTTTTTTAATGCTTGACTTTAACGCTGCATTTGATTTTGGCAAATCTGATCATATCCGCGGCGTAGATGTACATCCGCACAAGGGTTTTGAAACCGTTACCATTGCATACAAAGGTAGTGTAGCCCACAACGATAGTGCAGGCAATAGTGGTGTTATCCATCCCGGCGATGTACAATGGATGACGGCTGGCGCAGGAATCTTACATAAGGAATATCATGAAGAAGCATTTTCCAAAAGAGGTGGCTTGTTTGAAATGGTGCAGCTTTGGGTAAATCTTCCTAAAAAAGATAAATTGGCGCAGCCCCATTACCAGGCGCTTACCAAAGATCAGATAAGCAAAGTGCAATTACCAAACAATGCAGGCGTGGTAAATGTAATTGCCGGTGAGTTTAATGGAGTGAAAGGTGCAGCCACCACCTATTCACCTGTACATGTTTTTGACATTAAACTTAACAGTGGTGGTGAAGTAGAAACCTCTTTACCTTCAGCATATAATACAGCCTTATTGGTGATCAATGGCAGTGTAACGGTAAATGATGAAAAAGCCGCGGAACATAGTTTTGTGTTATTTAAAAATGATGGAGAAGCTATACACATTAAAGCTGATGAAGATAGTGTAGTATTAGTATTGAGTGGAGAACCACTGAACGAACCTATAGCGAGTTATGGACCTTTTGTGATGAACACTCAACAGGAGATCATTGAAAGTATTGAAGAATTTCAGGCAGGCAAATTCGGCGTATTAAATTAACATAAGCAAGAGCAACAAAACAATATAGTTTGTTGCTCTTGTTACATTTGCATCACTGTTAAAATGTTTTATATGCAAAAGAAGATAGAACATATACTATTAGGGAGAGAAAAAAATATAACTAAAGAGGAAACTGTTTTACAACCACTTCCACATAAAGATTTTCGTTTTGCTAATCCGTTTATTGTATTACACCATAAACTTCCGGAAATAATAGCTGCCGGTTCCAAACAACGTATTCATCCGCACCCGCACCGTGGCTTTGCACCGGTTACGTTTATATTACAGGGAGAGGGTTATCATAAAGACAATGCCGGGCATGATGAAACAGTAAAAGAAGGCGACGTGCAATGGATGTTTGCCGGCAAGGGTTTATTGCATAGCGAAGGTCCTTCAGACAATTTATTAAAGAAAGGTGGTATAATGGAATTTATTCAGCTATGGATAAATGTGCCCGCGGCGAATAAATGGGATGAACCTACGTATCAATCTGCCGCAAAAGCACAATTACCCCGCATACTGGAAAGCGAAGGCATAAACCTACGGCTGGCAACAGGGAATTATGAGGGAACGGAAGGTCCTGTTAAAACTATTACACCCGTCATTTCTATAGTTGGTGAAATACAAAAAGGTAACAGGGTTCAGTTTTCGGCTACTCCCGGTTACTGGACGTTATTATATATAGCAAAAGGTGGATTGTGCATTAATAATGAAAGCATAGCGGAACATAATCTTGTTGTATTTGAAAAAAATAACGATGAAGTTATTGTAACTGCTGAAGAAGATACACAACTGTTGTTTCTTTCTGCAGAACCTGTTAATGAACCGGTAAGCGCGAAAGATAATTTTGTAATGAACACACCCGAAGAAGTTGAACAGGCTTTGGACGATTATAAAAAAGGTATTTTTGGTACGCTGTCTTACTAATAAATCAATCTTATGTCCGATCAATATCAATCTATACCCCTCATCAATAATGCAGCAACCAACCGCTTTGAAATAACAGTGGATGGAGCTGTTGCTTTTATAGAATACAAACAAACGCAACACGCCATCGCGCTGTTGCATACAGAAGTGCCAAAGGAAATGGAAGGTAGAGGTATTGCTGGAGCGCTGGTTGAAAAAACCCTGCACTATATAGAAAAGCATCATCTCAGATTAATTCCACTTTGTCCATACGTAGTTGTTTATTTAAAAAGACATCCTGAATGGAACAGGCTTGTTGCACATTAATGAACAAGAAATATTTTAATCAATTATTTATAAAGAGATAAGAATGACAGTTGTAAAGGTTGTAACGTCGAGTACACGCCAAGGGCGCAAAGGGCCGGCTATTTCACATTGGATACTTGAATTGTTGAAGAGCGTTGAAAACATCCAAGTTGAGCATCTGGATCTGAAAGAGATCAATCTTCCTTTTATGGATGAACCGCACCATCCCCGTTTGCGTAAATACACTCACGAACATACAAAAGCATGGAGTGCTGCAATCGAATCTGCGGACGCTTTTATTTTTGTAATGCCTGAATATAATTTTGGATTTTGTGCCCCTATAAAAAATGCGATTGATTATCTTTTTGAGGAATGGTCATACAAGCCGGTAGGTATTGTATGTTATGGAGGTCTGTCAGCAGGTACACGTGCTACACAAATGCTGAAACAGGTGGTAACTACGTTAAAAATGATGCCGTTGGCGGAAAGCGTGAACATCCCCTTTTTTACAAAATTTATTAATGAGGATGAAAAGTTTGTGAGTGATGATCACCTTAACGCATCTGCAAATGCAATGATCAGGGAATTGATCCGTTGGTCGGATGCTATGAAGCCCCTCAGAAAAAAATAAGATACTGTTTTACTTATTGCCGAACGTTACCAGCCTTTTGCAAGAGAGGCTGGTAACGTTTTTACTATATGTGTAAGGCATTAAATGCACTTAGCGTTCGCTCTTATTGAAATGATGAGTGAACATCTACTGCATTTGCTTTATACCATTAAACATCTTTCGTTTAGGCAGTATATTTTCTTACGCCGCTCCTCTATTAAACTGTTGATTTATGCTAAAAATTGAAGGACAAAAAATAGCTTTGTGGGTGCTATTATTTGCAGGACGGTGCAGGACGCCCGAGTAAAATGTAATATTTAGCTTACACGCTTAATAATTTACCATCATAAGCATATATTTATGGTGGGTTTAATAAATTGATCAAGTAAGTCTTGCCATGCGTTAGAATTATTTACGGGTTTGCTGCAAAAGCAATCTATTTTTCATGTTGCTGATAGGGGCTTTTCTTACTTTTCTCTTTACATTACAAAAGTCAGTAAAAACAAAAGCTATTATCGAATAGACGACAGTGTATAGATTTTTCAGCTGTAATAGAGACAAGGTTTGTTTTTAAACTACATTGGATAGTCATTACTTATTTTTAAAAAATAGATTACACAGTAAATTCAATTTTCAACTATGCGTTTACACAATCCTTTTCCCAGGCTACTGATAGCCTTTACCGCCTTTTCTTTATTACTGGCTTCATGTAATACCAAAACCGGCGATAAAAAAGAGGAAAAGACAAGCACAGACCCCAAGTTAGCGAAGCTGAAATTACCAGAAGGCTTTCATGCCGATCATTTGTTTGGACCTTCTGAAAATGAAGATGGTTCATGGGTATCCATGACATTTGATGATAAAGGACGACTCATTGCTTCCGATCAGTATGGTGCTCTGTATCGTTTGCAATTACCTCCTATCGGCGATACATCAAAACCCAAAGTGGAAAGATTGGTGGTAGGTAATACCACAGATACCAGCAAAGCACTGGTAACAATGGGATATGCGCATGGTTTGCTGTATGCTTTCAATAGTTTGTATGTAATGATTAATCATGGTGCAGACAGCGCTTTCCCTAAAGGCAGTGGATTATACCGCCTGCAGGATACTAACGGTGATGACCAGTTTGATAAAATTACTTTAATAAGGGAACTGGATGGCGAAGGTGAACATGGACCGCACAGTATTGTATTTTCACCCGATAAACAATCACTGTATGTAATAGCAGGTAACTTTACCAAGATCCCCAAAATGGATAACTACAGCGGTTATGCAGATTGGCAGATTGATAACCTGCTTCCTTTAATAAAAGATCCTAACGGACATGATGATGTGGTAAACACGCATGGCGGATGGATAGCACATATTGATTCTACCGGTTCTAAATGGGACCTCGTAGCTTCCGGCTTTCGCAATCCTTTTGATCTGGCTTTCAACGACGCAGGTGATATGTTTACTTATGACTCGGATATGGAGTGGGATTTTGGAACACCATGGTACAGACCAACCCGCATTTGTCACGTAACAAGCGGTGGCGAATTTGGATGGCGCCAGGGTACTGATAAATGGTCTCCTTCTTTTCCTGATAATTTACCTCCTGTTTTAAATATCGGTCAGGGTTCGCCTACTAATGTGGTGTCTGGTCTTAACGCCCGTTTTCCTGAAAAATACCGTAAAGCAATATTCGCGTTCGACTGGAGCTTTGGTATTATATACGCCGTACATTTAGATCCAGATGGCGCTTCATACAAAGCAACAGGAGAAGAATTTGTTTCAGGCGCTCCATTGCCATTAACTGATGGCGTGATCGGACCTGATGGCGCTATGTATTTTATGACAGGTGGTCGTCGTTTGGAATCAGACCTTTACCGTATATATTACGAAGACAATAAAGAAGTAAAAGCGGAGGCTGCACCGGCGCTTACTGAAGAACAAAAGATCCGCAGGCAACTGGAAACATATCATGGCGCGCCAAAAGCAGACGCTATAACTGTAGCATGGCCTTATCTTAAACATAAAGACAGGTTTATACGTTATGCGGCACGTGTGGCAGTACAACATCAACCGGTAGCTCAGTGGAAAGACCTGGTATTAAAAGAAAAAGATCCTGAAACATTAATTGAAGGCGCTGTTGCATTAGCGAGAGCAGGCGACGCCAGCGTAAAAAATCCATTACTTGCCGCGTTAAGTGGTATCAACTATTCAGCACTTTCCGAATCGCAGCAAATTGACTTTTTACGCGCAGTTGAATTGGTACTGTTACGCATGGGTAAACCTGACGCGGCTACGCAAACAACTTTAGGCAATTATCTTAATGCACAATACCCGGCCAAAAGCAATAATGTAAACAGGGGATTAAGCAAAGTATTAGTATACATTGGCGCACCACAGGCTGTAGAAAAAACAATGGCATTACTTGCCGATGCGAAAGACGATAAAGACGATCAGAAAACGTTTACCAACTCCTCTGATCTTATTATGCGCAACCCGCAATATGGTATGGACATAGCAAGCATGCTATCGAAAGTACCTCCTATGCAGCAAACATACCTGGCTGTAGTTTTAAGCCAGGCAAAAACAGGATGGACGCCTGAATTGCAGGACAAATATTTTAAATGGTTTTATACTGCCTTCAGCTTTAAAGGAGGACACAGTTTCAGAGGCTTTATTAACAATGCAAGAAAGATGGCTTTGGCTAATGTTCCCAAAGCGGAGTTTGCTCACTTTAATACTATATCTGGCGACTCTATTGTAAACCGCAGTGGTAATGAACTGGCAGATAATGCTGCGCAACCAAAAGGACCGGGTAGAAGATGGGAAGTAGAGGAAGCGGTAAAGGTAGTAGACAGTGGATTAACCAATCGTAATTATGAGCAGGGTAAAGCGATGTTTGCGGCATCATTATGTATCTCGTGTCATACAATGAAAGGCGAAGGTGGTACTGCAGGACCAGATCTATCGCAATTGGGTACACGCTTTTCAGCAAAAGATATTCTTGAGTCTATTATTGATCCAAGCAAAACGATATCTGATCAATTTGGTTCAACTGTGTTTACATTAAAAGATGGCAGTTCGGTAACTGGTAGAATAGTAACACAGGACGATAACAAGTATTCTATCTCTCAAAATCCATTTGCCCCACAGGTAGTTCGCGACATCGCTAAAAAAGATGTGGCAAGCACACGGGTATCTGAAGTATCGCCTATGTTACCGGGCATGATCAACAGACTTAATCCTGAGGAATTAAAAGATCTTATGGCTTACCTTATTTCAGGTGGTAATAAAGATAACGCTGTATATACTGGAAAGAAATAAATTACTTTAATTAAAAAAACGCTTTAAAGGGGCAGACCTGACCGTCTGCTCCTTTATTATTATATAGCGCTTTCAAGGGGTTTCAACTGCAATAAAAAAGGGGCATATAAATGTAGGAAAGCTGGATGATACATTTGTGTGCAAACGGTTGCCCTATTTTTAGAAGCATTATTATTATTTTTAATAAATTTTGATTGATTGTCCCATCCATGCAAAAAAATACCCGGTTTTAGCTGTTTCGGGTAATTTTTTTATCTTCACCTACCCATTTTGTAATAGTAGTGTATGTCTAGCTTAAAGCTGCCCCAAAAATTACATTATATACTCCGTATCGCCTCAGCCATGTGTTTTATTGGTCATGGATCTTTTGGTATAATTACAAAACAAATATGGTGTAATTATTTTGCAGTGTTTGGTATTCAGGAAAAGCTCGCTTATCAATTAATGCCGGTTGTAGGCATAGTTGATATTCTGTTTGGCCTCATTCTCCTTTTTTATCCGGTACGTTTTATAGCAGCATGGCTGGTAGGTTGGGGACTTTTAACCGCACTATTAAGACCCCTATCGGGGGAACCATTTGCCGAAACCATTGAACGTGCAGGAAACTATGGGGCGCCATTGGTTTTGCTATTGCTTGCAGGGATAAAAAATGTAAGCATAAAAGATTGGTTTGCCAAAATGCAGCCTGCAACCAACATAACAGAAAAGGAATTTGCTGTAATAGTTAAAAGCCTGGAACTATTCGGTTTTATGCTTTTACTGGGGCATGGCTGGCTTAACCTCTTATTAAAGCAAAGCTTGCTTAATCAATATACCCATCTTGGTTTCAGCAACCCTGTGCAGGTTGCGCAAATAGTAGGATCACTCGAAATTATCGCTGCAATATCAATTATCATCAATCCTATAAAGCCTCTTATTTTTTTCCTTTTTATCTGGAAAATGGCGAGTGAATTATTATATCCACATTATGGCATCTTTGAATGGATTGAACGGGGAGGTAGCTACGGCGTGCTACTTGCGCTTTGGATTGCTCTTCGTGAAAAAAAATCTCTCCATATAAGCACATCACTTTTTTCTTTCCGTAAACAATCTGCATAACTCAATAAAAAAAGGCCGGACTGAAAAGCCCGGCCCTATATAAAAACCCCTAAACTAAAACTACCCAATACACTATATTGATTAAAAATAGTGCCATTTTTAAAAAGGCTTAACTTTAAGGTATATTCAAATAATGTATAGGATATATTACCCAACGCGTAGAAATAATTACTCAATCCACTTTCTCATTGTGGTTTTAAAAAATTAACGTGGGGTTTTGGAGAAATTAGAATTTTTGGCAGGATAATGTATATACTATTAGTTGTAAAATAAAAACATCAATCACTTTAAAAAACATCTATTATGAAAGTAGATTCAAAAGTATTACTCGGTTTATTAGCCGGTGCCGCCATTGGAGCCATTGCAGGTATTTTGTTCGCTCCTGATAAAGGCTCGGAAACAAGAAAAAAAATAGCCAAAAATACCGGCGAAATGGGAGACCAACTCAAAAGCTCATTCAACGATTTTGTAGATACTGTAAAAGACAAGTATCGCAGTGCAAAAAGTGAAGTGGAAGATGTGGCCGAAAAAGGGGCTTCCAAATACAATAGCCTAAGTAATCAGGCTAAGAACGCGGTTAGTTAAACCCCGCTGAATCTTTTTAAAATACCCGGCGATATAAAATTTTCATAATGAAAGAAGAAACTATTTCCGATAACATTAGTGAGCTGCTTAACGATACAGGAAAGTATATAGAAGCAAAAACCGAGTTGTGGAAACTTAAAGCTGCAGATAAAACAACTGAAGTTGCTGCTTCACTTGCGTCTCAGTTAATTTTACTGTGCATTGTTTTTATGGTACTCGTATTATTAAGTATCGCATTCGCTATACTCGTTGGTAAGTGGGTTGGAGAAATTTATTATGGCTTTTTTATCATCGCCGGTGTATATGCCTTAATTGGATTAATAATTTACTCTTCCAGGAGCAAGATCATAAAAACGCCTTTATATAATCTTATCATCAATAAAATTTTAAAATGAGCCAGTTGAAATCAGAGGATATAAAGGGAAGGATAAGTCAGTTGGAAGCGCAAACGCAACTGATGGAAGTTGAATTAAAAGATAAATTTGCGCAAACCTACCACAGCCTGAAACCAGGTAATATTTTGAAAAATACTTTGGCTGATTTTAACGCAACGCCTGGGCTTAAATCTACTCTTTTTACCACGGTGCTTAACCTGGGTTTAAATTTTGTTGGTGGTAAGATGTTGTTAGGCTCCGGAGGCATAGCTAAAAGAGCTGCCGGTGCGGCGTTACAATTTGGAGCTGGCAAATTAATAGGCAAAAAAATAAATGTTTTAAGAAAGTTCGCTTCAAATTTATTTACTAAAGATAAAAAAATGGCGTAGTATAGCACACTCTCTCGCATTAATATATTCCGGTTGTAAAACATTTAGTTTTATTTATTATCTTCCTTCCTGATCCAACAACCGATTCATGAAAAAGCTGTTGCTTATCTTTTCTTTTATATCTCTGTATGTCTGCGCTTTTTCACAGCATTGCACTAATTATTTTCTTGGAAAGAAAACTGTTCAATCAGACAACTACAACAAAAGAGGTGACAATGATGGATTTATCATTTACAGGATTTCCAACGTAGTTACTAAAGGTAATACTGTTACTTCGCAGGTAAATGCACAATTGTTTGATAAAAACAAAAAGCTGCTGAGCAACACCAATAATATAGTAAAATGCACAGGTGATGTATTACTGGTGGATATGAAATTATTTATTCCACAACAGCAAATTGAACAGTATGGCTCTGGCGAGGCTGTAATAAAAAATACTTTTTTGGAATATCCGTCCACACTAAAAGCCGGAGATCACTTAAAAGACGGAAGCTTTGAAATGGAAGTAGATAAAAACGGATTAAAACAAATGCTGCAGATGGATATTACCAACAGAACAGTAACTGGAATGGAAACTCTTACAACCGGTGCTGGAAAGTGGGAATGCTTTATTATTAAATATGCGCTTAAATTAAATCTTCAAACCGGACCAATTGCTATACCATTAAACATGGAAATAACAGAATGGTATGCGCCTTCATTTGGAATAATCAAAACAGATAGTAGTGCTGGTTCCACTGTCATCATCAGTGCAAAGTAAACTGTAAACTTTATTACAAAATAATTTCTCCGTCTTTTGATGGGCGGATCTCAATACGCGAAGGAACAATAAATACACCGGATGGGTAGGAAGACTTAATTTTTTTCATAAGTTTTTCAGCATCTTCCCGTGTTCTGAAATTACCCATCTGTATTTTAAAATATGGAGCATGATACATAAGGTACGTTTTTTCTTCGGGGAAGTCGCTGAGCAGGCGTGTTTTAATTTCAAGCGCTTTGTTGCGGTCGTTGGTATTAATAACCTGTACCCTGTAACCAGGTAAGTTCTTCACTGTTTTGTAATATACTTCTTCATTAATATCTCTGCTTTTTTTAACCAATACTTCTAACCTCGCATCCTTCTGTACGGTTATATTCTTAAGATGGTCTGAGGTGGTTTGCGCTGAACATAGATAGGTCGCCAATAAAAAAAAGGACAGAACAACCGCTGTTTTCATCAAGTTAATTTTAAATAAAATAAAAGATTATTGATCAAACACGCAATAGCGTGGTATGAGCGAACTGTTAAATGTCAAAATCATGCCAATCACACCAGCGATTGGTTTACAATATCAACACTGCTGCTGCACCCAATACGATCAGCTCCTGCATCAATTAATTGTTTTGCAAAAGCAAATGTCTTTATTCCACCGGATGCTTTAATCTTTACATGATGTCCGAGATGTTTCCGTATTAATTGTACAGCCTCAACTGATGCACCTTTTTCTGCATATCCTGTAGAGGTTTTTACAAAATCAACTCCTGCGGCGCTATATATTTCACAGCATTTTATAATCTCATCATCCGTAAGTACGCCGCTCTCAATAATTACTTTTACGATTTTTTCTTTACTCCTGATAATAGGTAGTATAGTATTAATTTCATTAGCAATAAATTGCCAGTCACCATTCTTTATAGCTGTTATATTCACCACTACATCCAGTTCATCCACATCATCTACAATACTCAATACTATTTCGGCAATTTTAGATTCAATAGCTGCATAACCAAACGGAAAACCAATAACAGTAGCTATTTTCACCGCAGTATTAATAAGTTGTTGCCTGGCTATTTTGATATATAAAGGAGGCACGCAAACAGCCGCAAAACCAAAAGCCGCTGCTTCTTCGCAAAGTTTATAAATATCTCCTATTGTGGTGGTTGGCTTGAGTGCGGTGTGATCTATATAAGAAGCGATGTTCAATTTAAGATTTGACATTTGAAATCCGCCTTTGGCGGACAGGTTTGAAAATTGAATCCCGAATACAAAGAGACATAAAGGCTCACTAAGATATTTTTATTTTTGTATCATCACTTAGTGCATGCACCCTCTACCTTAAACCTCACACCTTTCTCACCAATGCCTATTTCCTGCCTCCTTACTACCGCCTCCTGCCTGTTGCTGCCTCCTGCAACCTACTTCTTATCATTACACCACATCTTTTCCATGGCACTGCTTATACTTTTTCCCGCTTCCGCAAGGACAAGGATCATTCCTTCCTATTTTAGGACCAACCTTAACGGGTTCCTGTTTTACAGAAGCCCCTGAGGAAGGATCGAAGTAGTCGTTTTCATTTGCAGCATAATCATCACCCCGTGCGTCAATTTCATCTTTATTGGCCTTCATCCGGCTCATATCGGTTTTTTGTTCTTTTCCTTCTTTTATCTGGTTGGCTGTTTGTTCTACCGGTATACCAGCATGGCAAAGGAATGAAACGATATCGCGATTTACATCGCCATCCATATTTCTGAATAATTCAAACGCGGTAGTTTTGTATATTACCAAAGGATCTTTTTGTTCATACACGGCTGTTTGTACACTATGTTTCAGATCGTCCATTGCACGTAAATGCTCTTTCCATGCTTCATCAATAACAGCCAGTGTAATGGTTCTCTCCAGTGCATTTGCCAATTCAAGTCCTTGTGTGTCCAACGTTTTCTTCATATTCGACAACACCTGTATTCCCTTCTTGCCATCAGAAAACGGCACTACTACATTTTCAATATGGTTACCCTGCATCAGTTTTATATTCTGGAAAACCGGCATTGCCTGCTTAGTTACACCATCCTTGCGGCTTTGGTATTGCACTGACGCTTCTGTATATAATGTATCAGCAACCTTGTTAATATCACTCTTTGCAAACTCATCATGCGTAATAGCGGTATCAATACCAAAATGTATGATAGCAGCAAGTTTGAAACCCTCGTAATCATCCTGCTCACGGAATGAATTGATAAGTCCTTCGGCTACGCTGTAAAAAGCGTTGTCAAGGTCAAGGGCAAGCCTATCGCCAAACAAAGCGTGTTCACGTTTGGTATATATAACATTACGCTGCTTGTTCATTACATCATCATACTCAAGTAACCGTTTACGTATACCAAAGTTGTTTTCTTCTACTTTCTTTTGTGCACGCTCAATGCTTTTTGAAATCATGCTGTGCTGTATCACCTCACCTTCCTTATACCCCATTCTATCCATCAACGACGCTATTCTTTCGCTACCAAACATACGCATGAGGTCATCTTCAAGCGATACATAAAACTGTGAAGTACCCGGATCACCCTGGCGACCGGCACGACCTCTTAACTGCCTGTCTACGCGACGCGACTCGTGACGCTCTGTACCAATAATAGCCAGACCACCCGCTTCTTTTACACCGGGACCGAGTTTTATATCCGTACCGCGACCAGCCATGTTAGTTGCTATAGTTACAGCACCACTCAACCCGGCTTCTAAAACAACCTGTGCTTCACGGGCGTGTTGTTTTGCATTTAATACATTGTGTGGAATTTTTCTTGCCTGCAACATTTTACTCAGCAATTCACTTACTTCTACGGAAGTTGTACCAACCAATGTTGGTCTACCGCTGTTGCGAAGTTTTTCTATTTCTTCAATAACGGATTTATATTTTTCGCGCTTGGTTTTGTATACAAGATCCTGCTCATCTTTACGTGTAATAGAAATATTTGTAGGAATGGAAACCACATCCAGTTTATAAATACTCCAGAACTCACCGGCTTCAGTTTCTGCAGTACCCGTCATACCGGCAAGTTTATGGTACATTCTGAAAAAGTTCTGTAAGGTAACGGTAGCATAGGTTTGAGTAGCCGCTTCTACCTTCACGTTTTCCTTTGCTTCAATCGCCTGGTGCAATCCGTCGCTGTAACGACGTCCTTCCATAATACGACCTGTTTGCTCATCTACTATTTTAACCTGCCCTTCAATTACGATATACTCCACATCTTTTTCAAATAATGTATAAGACTTCAATAATTGTTGAACAGTGTGAATACGATCGGCTTTCTGACCGTATTCATTTAATATCAGTTCTTTTTTATGAAGCTTGTCTTCTGTACTATCGTTACTTTTTTCAATATCAGACAACTGAATACTCAGGTCGGGCAATACAAAGAAGTTTGGATCTTCTCCAGACCTTGTAATGTATTGCAACCCTTTTTCAGTAAGCTCAACCTGGTTATTTTTCTCATCAATATGAAAATACAGCTCCTCATCTACTATATGCATCTGCTTCTGTTGATCTGCCAGGTAATAGTTCTCTGACTTCTGCAACTTCACTCTTATGCCTGGCTCACTTAAATACTTAATCAACGCTGTGTTTTTGGGTAATCCTCTGTAAGCACGCATCAATAACAAGCCACCTTCCTTTGGATCATCCTTACCATCAGCGATTAATTTCTTCGCCTCTATCAATGACTTATTGGTTACCTGCTTTTGCGCCTCTACCAATTGCGACACACGTGGCTTTAACTGAATATATTGCTGGTCGTCGCCTCCTTTACTTACCGGACCCGAAATGATTAATGGTGTACGTGCATCATCAATCAAAACACTATCCACCTCATCTACCATTGCGTAGTGGTGTTTCCGCTGCACCATTTCATCGGGATTGTGCACCATATTATCACGGAGATAATCAAAACCAAATTCATTATTGGTGCCATATGTAATACTTGCCTGGTAAGCTTTTCTGCGTTCCGAACTATTGGGTTGATGACGATCAATACAATCAACCGTCAAACCAAGAAATTCATACAAGGTACCATTCCATTCGGAGTCACGTTTAGCAAGATAGTCGTTCACTGTTACAATGTGCACCCCTTCATCCGCAAGGGCATTAAGATATGCAGGAAGTGTAGATACCAGTGTTTTACCCTCACCGGTAGCCATCTCCGCTATTTTACCCTGGTGTAACACAATACCTCCCAACAACTGTACATCATAATGCACCATATTCCACGTAATCTCATTACCACCCGCTATCCATTTATTTTTGTAAATCACCTTATCACCATTAATTGTGATGTGTGGTTTTTTAACGCTTAATTCCCTGTCAAGATCTGTAGCTGTAGCTTCAAGTTCACTATTGTTAGCAAAACGGTTAGCAGCTTCTTTTACCACTGCAAAAGCTTCAGGTAAAATTTCATTCAGCGCTTCTTCAATTTTTTCGTTTCTCTTTTTTGCAAGCTTATCTACCTGCTGATAAATTTCATCCTTTTGAACAATTTCATTAAAAGGAAGTTCTTCCGCTTTCTTTTTAAGGTCTGCTATTTCATTTTCTGTTTCAGCAATAAATGCTTTAATACGAGTTTTAAATGCTGTGGTTTTAGCCCTGAGCTCATCGTTAGACAATTGCGCATAAGAAACAAAATGGGCATTTATCTTTTCAACCAGTGGGTTAATAGCTTTTATATCCTTCTCCGACTTGTTTCCACCAAAAAGTTTAGAAATAAATTGCAACATGTTAAGAATGTATTAGTAATAAGTTTTAGCGTGATCCTCCCCTGTCTGTCAAATATAATGCTGTTTTTAGTGGCAGCCATTCTGTCAGAAAGGACGACAAAGGTAAGGAAACTAAGAAGAAGGGAGTAAAGAGTTCTTAGTAACCAGAAGGTGTAATTGTGGACTTTTATATGCGCTTTAACAGCCGCGAAGGCAGCAAGAAAATTTCTTTGACTAATGATAACACACCGTCAACGGCAAAGCCGAGCAAACGAAAGGGCAATAACAACAGCCACATAATGGGATATAGAATAAGCGCGATAATAGCTAAGGGAGCACACAGTGCGAATAATATCAACCAAAGCAGAAAAGTAATCATAGCCAATCAAATATATTATACCAGAAAGATAATGTAAACCGCTTTACGGAATTATACGATTATGATGACTGGTTAAATAAGCTATTTGGATACCTGAAATTTACCTGATTCAATAATTCTGCCGTTAAGATCCCGAAGTTGAAAAATGTAAACACCACGGTCAAAATCGCTTAGATTGACCTGGTTACTTGCTGTAGTATTTTTTATTTCAAGCACTTTTTTGCCGAGAAAATTATAGATCTGAAGATTGTATGAAATTTCTTTGCCTTTTTGAAATTCAAATGTAATGGCAGTAGTAGCTGGGTTGGGGTAGAATTTTACGATTTTAAAAGTAGACGCATCTTTATTTACAACAGGAAATTTTTCCTGGCTAATGCCGGAAAAATGTAGTAAAAGCCCCAGTAAAAAAGTAAGCGTAGAAATTCTCACCATATAAAAATAACACATTATACTCAAAAATAAACGCAAATTTTATGCTTCAAAGTATAGGATGGTTATTTATAAATGGTAATTAAGGGAAGATTATCAGGGGTTTGGATGGTTAAAAACGCGGACATCTCAAAATACCCTTAGTAGTTCTGTCGCTATTAAGAAAACCGATATAGCTGATAGAGAGTTCAAACCCGCCTCTTCCCTGACTGACCGTGCGCAACTGGGAGATATTCATATCATAGCTAAAAGCAATAGAAAAAGGGTTATAATCAAGCTTTACTACAGGTATAATAGCATCCTGCCACCTTAAATACGCCCCCGCGTGAATAGTATAGTCAGGCACTTCCGCATCTCCTATTCTGCGGGAAAACATAGCGCCTCCTATATATTCTTTGAACACGCCCTGAATACTTACATCAGCATTCAAGGTTACGTAAGTAAGTTCACCAATGGCAGTTCTTAATCCTGCGGATCCTACCCATTTGGGCAAATGTTGTAATTGCTGGTAAAAACCATTAGTTGGTTTATTAAAATGATGATAGGCTAGCCCAACATAAAAATTATTGTCTTTATTCTCACCGATAGAGGCATTATAACTCATGCCAACACCTGCATCAAAATAGGAATAATTAGCAACAAATGTTTCTCCATCAGGCAATGAGCCATTATAACCAAATCCATCATACTGGTTATTGGTAGTAACTTTCGACCGGTCAAGGCGGCGTGAAATCCAGCCTCCGATAAATCCGAGCGATAAATACCTGTTTTTATCAGCACTTAAGGATTTGTGATAGTTTACTGCAGGTAACAAATGTGTAGTAGTTAAAGCTACTGAGCCAGCCTTATCCCACAATACCTGTAAACCGGCTGTTACAAAATCATCTCCTTTTCCTACTCCAAATTTATATTCACCATTTAGCGATCCTGTTTGATATGGCGTAGTAACGCTTGCCCACTGATTGCGGTACACCATCTGTACTCTTACATCACCTTCAAACAACCCTGCCAAAGCGGGATTTCTAACTAAAGGTGTTTCGTAAAATTGAGAAAAATGCAGATCCTGTCCATTAACGGCAAAGCAGATCATCAACGTTATTACAACGAAATGATATTTTACCAATGTGGTATTCTTTAAGAAGGATGTTATGTTTTTATTGCACTTCATCAACTACCTTATTAATGTAATATTTCCTTTCATAGTTACAATCTGCGCATTCTCGCAAACAAACTCAATAATATAAACGTACACATCAGGAGGCGCGGGTGTGCCTCCCAGTTTGCCATCCCATCCTTTTGATGGATCGTTGGCGGTAAAATTCCTTCTGTCAAATATAGCCTGCCCGAAACGGCTGAATATTTTCATGGATTGTACACTGGCAAGGCCTCTTCCCCTCGGATAAAAAATATCATTCATCCCATCACCGTTAGGTGAAAAAGTATTCGGCACAAAATAATTTTCAGCATTACATGCAACATTTACTGTAATAGTGGCAGAGCTTGTACAAGTATTGCTATCCGTTACATTAACGGTATAAACGGTAGTAATTTTGGGCTTGGCTAATGGTGTTGGACAATTAATACAGCTTAACCCATCGGGCGGACTCCAGTTGTACTGAACAGTGCCGCTGCTGTAAGTTACTGGTAACATTACTTCCCCTCCTACAGGTATAGTAACGCTTTGAGCTGTGATTACCGGTAATGGAGCTATATTTAAGGTTGCAGTATCCTTATTACTGCAACCTAATTTATTAGCTGCAGTGAGTGTTATCATATAATTTCCGGTCTTATCGTAAGTGATTGCATTGTTTTGTTCGGCAGATGTTCTTCCATCACCAAACGTCCAGTTCCATTGTATAGCTGTATCAGCCTGTACCAGCGATCCGTTAAAATTGATTACCCTGTTTATACAACTGATAGAACCGATATCAATAACAGGAACGGGTGTACGAAAAATCCGCACCGTATCGGTAAAAGTTTGTGTGCAATTACTTTGCGTAGTAACGGTGAGCGAAACAGGGTAAGATGCAGGCTGCGTATAGCTATGCGGTACAGGATCCTTTATATCCTGCGTTGTGCCGTCGCCAAAGTTCCATACCTGTGAAACAACAGGATCATTACTAATGGTAAAGTTTGTGAGGAATATCGTTCCTGAATCGCAAAAACTTTTTTTATCAATATTAAATACAGGCACAGCGCCTTTGATGGCAATGGTTTTAGATCCATACACATACACCTGGCAATCCTGAGCATCTTTTAAAAAAACGGCAGGAACATAATTATTGGGATAATTGTAAGTGTGGTTAAGCGTAGTTTGTCCGGAAGAATCAATGATACCATCACCATACAAAAATTTAAAATCCGTACCGGGGGGTGTTTCAATATTAAATTCTACCGGTAGTTGGTTGCAGGCAAAAGTTGGAACGGTATAATCTATTTTAGTAGCCGTAACAGGATTATATACATTAACCCCGTGCATAGCCGAATCAATACAACCGCCATACCCCTTCACAAATAGCTTGGTTGTATAATTTCCATAAGTATCGTAAAAGTGTTTGGGAGTAGGCGTAGTTGCGAAGGGTGAACCATCGCCAAAGTCCCAATAGAAGGATTCATAATCACCGCCCTGAATAAAAAACTTTGTTTCAAGTAAACCGCATATTGAAGAAGTATCCTGTATATCAAATGCTGCAACAGGCGCCTTCACACTAATATAGTTATTTTTTACAAGAGAGTCCGCACATCCCAATGTATCTGTTACCACTAACTTAACCGGGTAGGTACCTGCAATATATGTAGTAGACGGATTCTGGTCGGTTGAAGTTTGTCCATTCCCAAAATCCCAGGCATAAGTTAAGTTTCTGCCTAATGATGAGTCATTAAATAATATGATGGCACCGGGACATGACATTGCTGTTGCTGTGCCGAATATTGCCCGCGGAGAAGATGTTGTGAATGGTTGCGTTCGTGTGTATTCATTAATACAACCGGCTATATCTTTTATAGTGAGCTTAATAGAAAAAGAGCCGGTATCAGTATATTGATGTGAGAAAGGTGGCGCAGTAAAAGTTTGTGTATTACCATCGCCAAAATCCCATTTCCACTCGGCTATACCAACAGACGAGGTAGATTGATCAGTAAATGTAACCGGGCTTGTTCCACATATATTTGATACATCAGGAGTAAACAAAGCTACAGGCTTGGTAACTATTACAGACTGCGTGCTTGTAGCAGTGCAGTTATACTTATCCGTTACCAATAATGTAACGTCATATGTATTATCGCTACTAAATAACGTATCTATCATCTTTGCTCTGTCAAAAGATGAATTACCGACCGTCCAGTTAAAAGATGTTACTCTGGCACTATCTTCGGCTGCGGTTAGGGTGAGCGTTTCACTTAAACAAAGTTTTGTTTTGGATAGGGTGAAACTCCCATCTAACGGATCAAGATAAACCTTGATTATTTTTATACTCTCGCAGCCACCACCATCTTCTTTTATCGTAAGTTTTACATTGTAGTTTCCTGCCTGCGCATAAGAATGTAAACCCGGGCTTGCAGTAGAAGATGTTTCACCATCTCCAAAATCCCAGGCATAAGTATTGGTTGAGCCACTTTTAACGATTGAACTGTCACTGAAAATAACTCCTAAGCGGTTATTGCAATCTACTTTTACGCCGAATTTGGCCACAGGAGCAACTTTAGTTATAAAATCAGGTTTAGTAAGAGGAGCTGCTTGACAGCCATTGTTAGCTGCTATTAATGTGACGCTAAGCTTACCGGTATCCTGGTATATATGATTGGGATATTGTTGTGTTGAAGTATCTCCATCTCCAAAATCCCAAAACCATTCATTAGCATCGGGCGTAATAGGTGTAAACTTCACTGTATCAGATACACAAAGTCCGGAAGGAGCTGCGGTAAAATCAACAGAAGAAGGTTTATCTCCTACTTTTATAATTGTTGTTGTTGGTTGAACGCATCCATCACCTGTAGTAACAGTCAAGGTTAGGGTATATGTTCCCGGGGTAGCATAGATATGTAAAGGTGTGAGTGTACCTGTTACTACAGGTGAACCATCTCCAAAATCCCATGAATAAGAGGATATGCCACCAGGTGAGCTTGCTGAGGCTACCGGCGATATATTGAGGGGAGCACAACCACTGCCAGGTAAATTATTAATAGATATAGTTGGTGGTATTATTGAAACAAAATTGGTTTTCGTAAGCGAGGCATCACATCCGGTAGAGGTAGTAACGGTTAACGTTACACTATATTTACCGGGAATCAAATATTCATGAGTTGGATTCTGTGTATTAGCTGTGCTGCCATCACCAAAATCCCATTTCCATGATGTTACATCAGGCGTATTATTTTGGAAATTCACCGTTAAGGGAGTGCCACAACCAGTATTATTTGGTGAAGTAAAATCTACCGTTGGTTTTACAATCTTGATTACTTTGGTTAAAGAATCTGTACAATTCTGGAAACGATTCACCAGTTTTACAGTATAACTATTAGGTACGCCATAAGATTTTATGGGAGAAAACTCAGAAGTTTGTGTTCCATCGCCAAAACTCCACACAGCAGAAGCTCCGGGTGCCGAGCCATTTTGAAAATTGATCTGTTGATTAGTACAAGCGCGATCCGGAACAGTAAATGTAGTAGCATAAGTAGTCACAGGTATGATACTATCTACAACAGATTCGCACCCAAAACTACTTTTAGTAGTAAGTTTTACGTTATAATTATCACTGTTGTTATATGTTACGGTTGGGTTCTTGTCAGTTGAAGTAATACCATTTCCAAAGTCCCATAAATAGGTTAACGTACCTGGACCACTTGATTCATTATTAAACATTACATTAAAGGGGGCTTTACATTGTTCCGGTGGTTTACTGGTAAAATCTGCCACAATACCGGAAACTACCCTGATGTAGCGGCCTATACTTCGTTGCCCTATACATCCGTTACTACTGGTAGCATTTAAGGTTACGGTATAATATCCTGTTTGATTGTAAGTATGTTGCGCATTTTGTCCATCTGCTGTTTCTCCATCTCCAAAATTCCATTTGTAACTGCTTATTGTGCCATCGGTAGTTGTTGCATTGCCTGTAAAATCTATAGCTGCTGGTAAACATGCTGTTGTTCTGTCAGTAGAAAAAGAAACTATCGGCGATGGGAATACTGTTATATAAGCTTCTTTAGTGATGCCATTTACTCCACCCGGATTACGAACAACCAATTTGATAGTATAAGTGCCGGGCTGTGAAAATACAACGCCTGGATTTTGAAGATTAGATAATTGACCATTACCAAAATCCCAATCCCAATATTTTGGATCACCTGTAGATAAATCTTTAAAATTAACACCCAAGGGAGCGCAGCCTGAAACCGATGAAGCAGAAAAATCCGCAACCGGCGTTTGTGGATGTACGGTAATAGCAAGCAATAGTGTGAATAAGGTATAAAATAATCTTTTTTTCAAGCAATGCTGATTTTAAGAGGGCACAGATATTATAGTTTTAACTGCCTGCGGCGGCAAAAATATTATTTTTTTTCTTCTGTTTAAGACAGAAAGCCACTTACTTTCAAAAGAATGGATTAATGCGAAAAGGCAATCAAGTTGTTATTACGATATTTCGAAGGATATAGTTGGAAACTAGTTTGTGATATATTAAGATTTCTTAACCAGCTTTAGATATGCAATACGTGAAGAATTAAAAGGCGTAGCCTCAACAAGTTTAGTTGTATTGTTAGTAATCTTCTACGTATCGTTTAACCTTACCAGTGGCTCTGCTGCACGAGAAAATTGGATTGTATAGTAAGGTTATTTACATCACCAACCCATGTACCCGCTCCCACCTGTGTACCATTATAATACCCATATACTTTGCCATCTCCGGTAAACTGAAATTCATAACCTGTAAATGAGGCCGCAATATCTTCGTTACTGTCTGTAAACTTATCAACTAACCATCTGCCGTCTGTCATTGCCGCAATAATAAATTTCATTCCAAGATCTTCCTTTATTTTTTTGCACTGAACAGTAGTAAGCAGTAAAAACAAGGGCAATACAACTGCATATATAGGTCGGAACTTTTTCATGAAACTTTTTTAATCGTGATAAATCATTTGATATTTGTTATTCAAATATTGCATGAAATAGCTCATTGCTAACGGTTGGCCGGTAGCTTTATTACATAACTCATTGCTGGTATATGTTTTTCCATGCTGATATATATTGGTTTGCAACCACTGATGAATATTGCTGTAATTGCCATGCGCTATTTCATTTGTTAAATCAGGATATTTTTTTTGCATAAAAGCATAAAACTGGGCAGCATACAAGCTACCTAAACTGTAGGTTGGGAAATAACCAAAACTTCCATGACTCCAGTGAATATCCTGCAGGCAACCGCTTTTTGCATCAGGCACATCAACACCAAGGTACTTCTTATAATTTTCATTCCAGAATTCAGGCACTTCTTTAACAGGTAAAGTACCATCTATCAATCGTTTTTCTACTTCATACCGGATCATTACGTGAAAATGATAAGTCAACTCGTCGGCCTCCGTGCGAATAAGAGATGGCTGCACTTTATTAATGGCTTTGAATAGTTGCAGAGCAGTTACTCCTTTTAATGCCGGAAAATATTGCTGTATAGCTGCCAAGTTGTACTGAATAAATTCCAGGCTTCTACCTATGCAATTTTCCCATAACCGGCTTTGAGATTCGTGAATACCAAGCGAGCAATATTCCCCTGAAGGCAATCCATATTCTTTTGCTGGTAATCCTTGTTCATAAAGGCCATGTCCACCTTCGTGCAAACAACTCCAGGTCATGGAGGTAAAATCATTTTCGTCTATTCGTGTAGTAATCCTTACGTCTCTGGCATTAAAACTGGTGGTAAATGGATGAGCAGATATATCCTGCCGCCCCGCATCAAAATCATATCCCATTTTTTTCAGCATCTCCAATCCAAATGTCCACTGTGCATCTTTATCAAAATGTTGATGAAGAAATGATTCATCCGGCTGTTCTTTTTGTGCTATGGAAGAAAGCAATTGTTTTAATGGCAGTTGCAATTGATTAAATACATCATCTAACCATTTTACCGTAGCGCCCTTTTCGTATTCATTAAGCAACGCATCATAGGGATTTTTTTCAAAACCCAGGATGTGCGTTTCTTCTATTTTCAATTTCACAAGAGTGTCCAGTGCATTCTTAAAAACATCAAAATCATTTTGTTTTCTTGCTTCAATCCACGCGTGATAACTCTTGCTGGTTGCTTCTGAAAGTGCACGCACAAACGCGCCGCTGTATTTCTTATTTTTATTATAATCTTCAAGTGTTAGCGCCACATTACGTTGCTCCGTAAACGAAAGATCATTTACTGACGACAAATCTTTTAACACACCACCTAAATCATCTGCTGCAAAAAGCCCGTGCGCAATCTCGCTTAAAGTAGCCATCTGTTGCCCCCTGATGTCGGCACCCTTTGGTGGCAGGTACGTCTCCTGATCCCATTGCATTACCGCCAACGTATTCTTAACATCGGCAATTTTGTGCATTTTAGTAATATAATCCTGGTATAACGCCTTAGAAGACATACTGTAATAATTGTTTTGAATTTTAACGCTATTGTCCCCCTTCCTTTACTACAAAGGTTTCCCATCCACTATACTTGGCAAAGTGTTGTAATGCCAGCTCCCAAAGATATAGTGTTACTTTATCAATACTTACATAGTCTATTTTATCCACACGACTGATCTGCAAACTATACGGACGATCATTAACGCCTAATTCCTTTCCTGCATTTTCTATAACAAAACCACTATCCTGCACTATAGCCGCATATTTTTTTCTATCGCCTTCCGTTTTAAAATAAATGAAATGGTCTATCCTTCTTGGTGCAGTAAGCACATCTCCTTTTTCTTTAAGATCATCTACCACTCTCCTGTTTTGTATACGCTCCATTTCTTTTGATGTTGGATACAGCACATTAAAATAATTGCTTTTTTCTTTATCCGGTCTGGCAACTGCCATCCATTTAAAAGCAGGATATGGCTTTAACGCTTCTGCTACCCTTAACCGGTATTGAGAAGTATCGTTAGTGTAAAAGTAAAAATCACGTCTTCCATTCTTCGTAAACCTCCCGGTATAGAGTGCCTGCATATTATTGCTCATCTCATCTACTAATAAATCTTCCACATTATCCAGCACTTTTGATTCTTTTTCTGAAGGCATACCATTTTGCAAAACAGCTATAAGCCTTAAGCTCACAATAATTACATTCGGTCTTTCTTTAGCAGCTTCTGAACCTCCAAAGCCAAGATCAACCACAACAGAAGCAGGCACATTATCAATATCCATTAGATAGGTATCCCAATTACCTGTATACTGCTGTTGAGCAACTGTACAAAGCATTATATTAACACCAATTAAAAGAAGCAGAATTTTTTTCATGTTATTCAGTCAAACATTAAACCTTCCGGCAGCAAAGTAATGGCTATTTTTATATTACTTTTTATAGAGTTATGAAAATTAAAGACATCATTAACGTTTTAGAAAATATTGCGCCCCTATCGCTACAGGAACCATACGATAATGCCGGATTGCTCACAGGTGATCATCAAACAGCATGCACAGGAATAATCTGCTGCCTGGATGTAACCGAAAAGGTGCTGGAAGAAGTAATAGCAAAAAAATGTAATCTAATTATAGCGCATCATCCTATCATTTTCAGGGGTATAAAACGGCTTAATGGAAAAACGGAAACAGAAAGAACTATTATTAACGCCATAAAACACGATATAGCTATTTATGCCATCCATACCAATTTGGACAATGTAATAACCGGTGTAAATGGTAAGATAGCAGACCTTATTGGGCTAACGAACAGGCAAATACTATTGCCCAAGGAAGGAATACTAAAAAAAATATACACTTTCGTACCCCTCTTGCATGTTGAAAGATTGCGGTCAGCAATATGGAACGCAGGAGCTGGCAACATAGGCAATTACAATGAATGCAGTTTCAATGTGGAAGGCACAGGAACTTTTAAAGCAGGAGAACATACAACTCCTTTTGTAGGAAAACAAGGCGAATTACATTATGAAAAAGAAGTTAAAGTGGAAATCGTATTTCCGGCATGGTTACAAGCCCGGATTGTTAGCGCTTTGGTGGATGCTCATCCTTATGAAGAACCAGCTTTTGATATTATAACGCTTGATAATAATTATAATAAAACAGGGTCGGGCATTACCGGGTTATTGACTCTTCCTATGGGAGAAAAAGCTTTTTTACAACATCTGAAAGATGTTTTTCAACTTAAAGTAGTAAAACATACCGCCTTAAGAAACAAACCCATAGAAAAGGTTACCCTTTGTGGAGGTGCTGGTAGCTTTTTGATTTCCAACGCCTTATCAGTAAAATCAGACATATATATTACCGCTGATATTAAGTATCATGAGTTTTTTGAGGGTAGTAAAGAGATGATTATTGCTGATATAGGGCATTTTGAAAGCGAGCAATTTACCATTGACCTGCTACATGATATTTTGCGGGAAAAATTCCCTAACTTTGCCGTCCTTAAAACGGAAGTAAAGACCAACCCGGTATTTTATTACGTATAATTTATAAACCGCAGTAGCATTATATGGCCAACGTAAAAGAATTCTCCGTAGAAGAAAAACTTTCTTCACTTGTTTCTTTGCAAAAAGTTGATTCCAAATTAGACGAGGTAAAAATCTTAAAGGGAGAACTTCCGATGGAAGTTCGTGACCTCGAAGATGAAATTACCGGTTTACATGCCCGTCAAACCCGTGTAGAAGAAGAGATCAATGGCATTCAGGAATTTATTGAGCAAAAGAAGAATATCATAAAGGATTCGCAGGCGCTGGTAAAAAAATACGAAAAGCAAAGTGAGAATGTAAAGAATAATCGTGAGTTTGAAGCCATTACCAAGGAAATGGAATTGCAGAACCTTGAAGTAAAATTAGCTGAAAAGCATATTAAGGATGCAAATGAAGAAATTGCTGATAAAGCCCGTTTGCTTGAAACTGCTAAAAAAGCGGTTGCCAGTAAAGATGGTGTTTTAAAGCATAAAAAAGGAGAGCTCGAAAAAATTATAGCTGATACAGAAATAGAAGAAAACGAATTTTTGGCCATTGCCTCCCAGGCTCGTGAAAAAGTAGAGCCAAGAATATTGGCTTCTTACGAAAGAATCCGTAAGAGCTATCGCAATGGATTAGCCATTGTACCCGTACTGAGAGACGCCTGCGGTGGTTGTTTTAATGCTATCCCTCCTCAAAGACAAAGTGAAATTAAACAGCGCAAGAAAATTATTGTTTGCGAAAACTGCGGACGCATTTTAATAGACGAAGATTTATACAACGGAATAGAAGTAAAATAAAAAATTATTCAATCTTTTTTGAAAGGCATCATTTAATTGTGATGCCTTTTTTATTTTTATTGAACTGAAAAAACGATCGGTTAACTTGCAGCAGTAACAGCCTGGTATGCTTCAAAAATTATTTATACAGAATTATGCGATTATCGAATCGGTAGACATATCTTTTTCGGATAAGCTGAATATTATTACCGGCGAAACAGGTGCGGGAAAAAGTATTCTGGTAGGCGCATTGGGTTTGATATTGGGTGAACGTGCGGATAGCGCTGTATTATTTAATGCCGAAAAAAAATGCATAGCTGAAGGCACCTTTACTATTAATAACCGTAAAGATATTATAAAATTTATACAGGAAAATGATCTTGATGCCGAAAATGATATTGTTATACGAAGAGAAGTTAACGCCAATGGTAAATCGAGAGCTTTCATAAATGATACGCCTGTTAACCTTTCCCAGTTAAAACAGATTGCTTCGTTATTGGTTGATCTTCACCAGCAGTTTGATACATTAGATTTAGGTGACAGTGATTTTCAAAGAGAAGTAATTGACGCACTTGCTGCACATGCTGATCTTTTGTCGGAATATCAATCTCAATATACGCAGTACAGCGCTACGCAAAAGCAATTATCAGCCGCCAAACAGCAACAGGCTGAAGCAGATAAGGAATTGGATTATCATAAATTTTTGTTCAGCGAGCTGGAAGATATTAATCTGAAAGAAAATGAACTGGAAGAATTAGATGCAGAATTGAAAACATTGAGTAATGCTGAAAATATTAAATCAGCTTTAGGTAAAGTAAGTTATCAGCTCAATGAAAGTGAAGATCCGATTGTACAGCAATTAAAAACCTTGATCAACCAATTACAAGCTGTTCAACAATACCATACTGATATTCCGGCATTATTGCAAAGATTGCAATCTGCTCAGATTGAACTGCGTGATATTGCAGACGAAACAGAAACAGTTAGCGACGCACTAAATCTTGACGCGGAAAGAATACAAAGCATCAGCGACCGCTTAGCCATGGGATACAAATTATTGAAAAAACATAATGTACAAACCACTGATCAATTACTTGAGATACAGTATAACCTGAGTCAAAAATTAAATAAGATTTTGCATCTTGACGAGGACATTGCCAGGCTTGAAAAGCAGGCGACATCCCAATTGAAAAAGGCTACAGAATTTGCTGCTGTCATTACCGCCAATCGTGAAAAACAAATTGCCCCACTTGAAAAGAAAAGCACAAAATTGTTGGCACAGGTAGGCATGCCCAATGCCAGACTAAAAATAAACATTACACCTTCAATACTCCATGCTTCCGGAGCTGACACTATTGAGTTTTTGTTTGACGCCAACAAAAGCAATCGTTTTGAGCCATTGAAAAAAGTGGCGAGTGGCGGCGAACTAAGCAGATTAATGCTTTGCATCAAATCACTCGTGGCAGCTTCCGTTCAACTTCCTACCCTCATTTTTGATGAAATAGATTCCGGCATAAGTGGCGAAGCGGCAAAACAGGTAGGTATTATAATGAAGGCATTGGGGCATGAGCACCAGGTGATTTCCATTACACATCAACCGCAGATAGCCGCAAAAGCAGATGCTCATTTTTTTGTGTATAAGCAGGAGAAAAACGGTAAAGTTATGACTGGCATAAAGCGTTTATCTGACCAGGAAAGAATAAATGCCATCGCTCAAATGCTTGGTGGCGAAAAACCTACTGCAGTAACGCTTGAAAATGCAAGAGAAATGATTACCGCTTAACTTCATCTTATTCCATAACCTATATTTGGCGGTTCCCTTTGAATGTCTATTTTTACGCACAATTTTAAAATCAACCATATGGCTTATAATCTGTTAAAAGGTAAGAAAGGAATTATTTTTGGTGCATTGGATGAAAAATCTATAGCATGGCAGATTGCATTAAAATGTTACGAAGAGGGTGCCCAGCTTGTGTTAACCAATGCTCCGGTGGCATTGCGCATGGGAGAAATAAACAAACTGGCAGAAGCAGTAAAAGCGCCTGTTATAGGGGCAGATGTAACCAGCATGGATGATCTGAAAAAATTATTTGAAGAAGCGCAGGCTCATTTTGGAGGCAAAATAGATTTCATACTGCACTCTATTGGCATGAGTATTAACATGCGCAAAGGCAAATCATATACTGAACTTGATTACGGCTTCACTCAAAAGTCAATGGATATATCAGCGCTGTCGCTCCATCGCGTATTACGTACAGCGTGGGATATGGATGCGTTGAACGAATGGGGAAGCGTGGTAGCGCTTACCTACATAGCCGCACAAAGGGTATTTCCGCACTATAGTGAAATGGCAGATGCCAAATCATTATTAGAAAGCATAACCCGGAGCTTCGGTTACCACTACGCGGTAAGGAAAAAAGTACGGGTAAATACCGTTTCTCAATCACCTACACGTACAACGGCCGGAAGTGGAGTGAAAGGTTTTGACGGATTTATTACCTATGCTGAAAAAATGAGTCCGTTGGGAAATGCCACCAGTGAGGATTGCGCTTCTTATTGCGTAAGTTTATTCAGCGATCTTACCCGCATGGTGACTATGCAAAATTTGTTTCACGATGGAGGTTTCTCTTTTACCGGCGTTACAGAAGAAGTGCTTAATGCCATGGAAAAATAGTTTTTTATAGATTGTTGCTGCCATCATTTCATTTCTATCTGTTACACTATTTTAAAATTTCATTCAAAGAATAATATGGCCTCATCATCAAAAAAATTGCGCATACTGGTTGCCGGTTGTGGCAATATGGGCACATCACACGCTATTGCATATCACAACATGGATGAATTTGAAATTGTTGGATTGGTTTCATCCAAAGACAGTAAAAAAGTATTGAATGAAAAATTAGGTGGCGCATATGCCTTGTTTGATGATTACGAAACAGCATTAAACGCAACAAATCCTGACGCGGTTTCTATTTCAACCTACCCTGATACACATGAGGCATTCGCGGTTAAAGCTTTCGAAAACGGCTGCCATGTATTTATAGAAAAACCCCTGGCAGATTCTGTGGAAGGTTCAGAGCGTGTAGTTGCTGCGGCAGTAAAAGCAAATAGAAAACTGGTGGTGGGATATATTCTACGACACCATCCATCCTGGGAAAAATTTATTGAGGTAGCTCAGCAAATGGGCAAACCACTGGTAATGCGTATGAACCTGAACCAGCAGAGCAGTGGAAAAATGTGGACATTACATAGGAACCTGATGAAATCCTTAAGCCCGATTGTTGATTGTGGCGTACATTATATTGATGTAATGTGCCAGATGACAAGATCAAAACCAATTGCCGTGAGCGCTATAGGAGCAAGGCTTACAGAAGAAATTCCTGCAGGCAATTACAATTATGGACAATTGCAGATCCGTTTTGAAGACGGATCGGTTGGCTGGTACGAAGCGGGCTGGGGACCGATGGTAAGCGAAACGGCTTTTTTTATAAAAGATGTAATTGGCCCAAAAGGTTCAGTATCTATCGTTGCAAAAAATGCTGGTGGAGCTGGTAAGTCGGATTCTATAGATGCGCATACTAAAACAGAATCTTTATTAATACATCATGCGGCATTAACCGCTGATGAACAATTTAGTCAAAAAGATGAATGGCTCGATCTTACAGATGAACCAGATCACCAGGAACTATGCAATAGGGAACAACGCTATTTCTTAAAAGCCATCAACGAAAATATAGACCTCACCGATCATATGCAGGATGCGGTAAACAGCCTTAGAATCGCTTTCGCCTGCGATCGTTCTGTTTCAACAGGACAAGTTGTATCTTTAGAATAAACCAACGGTTATGAAGAATTATATTCTCATTTCCTTAACAAGCTTTGCCTTTTGTTTTTTTGCAACTGCCATTTTTGCTACACCCCGTATTGATCATCCCACTCTTGCTATTGGCTCACAGGCACCCGACTTTACCTTAAAAGGAGTAGATGGGAAAATGTATACACTTGCGTCTTTCAAAAACAAAAATATATTAGTAATTGTATTTACCTGCAACCATTGCCCTACTGCGCAAGCTTATGAAGACAGGTTAATACAACTCACTAAAGATTATGCTGACAAAGGAGTTGGAGTGGTTGCTATTATGCCTAACGATCCCGCTTCAATAACGTTGAGCGAATTGGATTATACTGACATGAGCGATTCCTTTGAAGAAATGAAAATCCGGGCAAAGGAAAAGAAATATAATTTCCCTTATTTGTATGATGGTGACAAAGAGTTAGCGGCAAATGCTTACGGACCAGTAGCTACACCGCATGTTTTTATTTTTGATAAGAGCAGAAAACTTCGCTACCAGGGGCGGATAGACGATGTTGAAAAACCTACTAAAACGCCCAATACGCAGGATACAAGAAATGCAATAGAAGCATTACTTAATGGCAAAGAACCGGGTACTGCTACAACAAAAGTTTTTGGTTGTTCGATAAAATGGATCGAAAAAAGTGATTGGATTACCAAGGCAAAAGCTGAGTGGGCAAAAGAGCCTGTTACTTTGGACAACATTGACACCGATGGGCTAAAAGACCTTATCCAAAACAAATCAGACAAGCTGCGATTGATAAATGTATGGGCTACCTGGTGCGGCCCATGTGTTTCGGAATTTCCTGAGTTCATTACCATTAACCGCATGTATCGCAAAAGAGATTTTGAATTTATCAGTATCAGCGCTGACGACCCTGTAAAAAAAGAAAAAGTATTGCAGTTCCTGAAAAAACAACAGGCATCCAATACCAATTATATTTTCACGCTTGATGATAAATATAAATTGATAGAAGCAGTTGATCCCAACTGGCAGGGAGCTCTACCTTATACTATATTAGTAGAGCCCGGAGGAAAAATTGTTTATGCTAAAGAAGGATCTATTGATCCACGGTTGATGAAAAAAGTGATAATTGAAAATCCTTTGTTAGGTAGATATTACTAGCATGAAACGTTTCAGGCAATCATGTCTGCTTCAACCGGCTTTTTTGTAATAAGATTATTCATCGGCTTTTTGTCTTCCACTTTAACTAACCGGATTATGTGCAGTGCATTAAATAAACGCAGAACAGGATAAACAGGATCTATTTCCCACCATTTGGCTGCGAAATTTGGACGTGAGCCTGCATGGTGATGATTGTTTTGAAACAACTCACCCAGCATAAGAAAATCAAAAAACAAGGTGTTTTTAGAATGATCATCCTCGCCAAAATTCCGGTAACCATATTTATGACCAGCCCAATTAACAATGGCACCGTGCACCGGACCCATTAAAAAATGAATAGGTAACAATAAATACATCCACCACTGTGTAGCAAATGCAACGTAGAAGGCTACATAGCCAGCCGCAAACGTAAGTCTTGAAAACCAACTGTCTGCTATTTTATCCAAAATCGGAAAGGAGGGTATGTTTTTCTCAAACTTCTTTTCTACAGGAATTCTTCCCGTAAGAATACCGCTATATATAGATCCCGTATGTTTCATCATACTAAACACTTCCTTAAAAAAGTGAGGGGAATGTGGATCTTTTTCGGTGTCGCTATATGCGTGATGCATCCGGTGCAAAATCGCATATGCCCTGGGATTGAGATAAGATGATCCCTGCGTAACCCAAAGAAAAATATAAAAAAATGAATTCCAGAAGGGACTCAGATTAAACATCTTATGCGCAGCATAGCGGTGCAGATAGAACGTTTGAGAAAATAAAGAAAGATACCAATGGAGTAAAAAAAATATGACGATGACCACGCTTTGCCTAATATTAGTGATAAATGTTGTTTAATCCAGCATTGCCATATTACAGTCATCAATTAGCCGATCAAAATAAATAGCGATACCTTAAAACGAGGCAAAGTTATCTTATCCTTTCCGTATATGGGAATTAAGTTATTAAAAAATTATATAAAAAATGAGGAAGTTGTGACAATTGAGCTCAAATCACCCTTCCTCATTAAAATAATATATGATCTATGCTGCTTATTATTGCTTCAGCATGATGTTACGGTACTGCACTTTCATTGGCGGGCCAACATGCACCTGCATACCCAACAAACCTTTCGCCTTGCTATGCTCAGCATCATTATCAGTTACATCGCTCATCAAAACACCATTCACGTAATGCTGAAGATGGTTGCCCTTAATTACCAGGCGCACCTTATTCCAGTCGTCAGATTTGATGAGTGCTTTTAATGAATCGGAGCTACCTAATGAAGCATCAACAACCATTTCACTCCAGGCATTATTTTTTGATTCGCCTGCTTTAGCAGGAATAGTTGTTTTCTGTCCGCGATATGCCAATGTTGTTCTTCCTCTTTCTTCATAATTCTGCCCGGTATAATTATTAGCACCGTCTATATCTGCCTGGTATCCTTTCATAGCATGTGGAATACCAGGAAACATTTCACTTCTGTAATTGATACCACTGTTGCCGCTTGCTGTAATTTTAAATTCGGCCGTTAATTCAAAATCACCCGGCTCACCGCCCTGCCAAACAATAAAGCTGTTTGTTTTTAAAAGTTTTTCTGGTGTAATTTGCCCTGTTAAATTACCGTCTTCTACTTTCCAGTAGGCGGTATCACCTTCCCACCCGGTGAGTGTTTTGCCATCAAATATTTGCTTAAATCCTTTTTGATCTGCGTCATCCTGAGCAGGCGTTTCGGCAACTTCCTTTTTGTCAGCTTCCGCCTGTTCACTTTGAGCTTCGCCCGAATTACAAGCCGTTTGAAATAATAAGCCTACTATAAGCGCTGACTGAACAAACGGAGAAACCATTTTTGCAAGCATTTTTTATTTTTTAAAAGATGATGTGAAGCGTTTGCATTTGTTAAAACTGCAACAGCATTGTTGACGGCACAAAAGAATGAAATTTTTAATGATTCAGATAAAGTTTTTTTGCTAAAACCCGCACCCCATAAGCCTTTAGTAAAAAAATGCCATTTAACCATCCTGCTGCTTCCTGCCTTTTAGTTTCAAATCAATTCACTATATTGAGCGCTCATTCTGAATTTGTGATGATGCATAAGGTTAGATAACAATCCTGACATACCATCAACGATGCTTGACAAAAAAGACGGAAAAGAAAATACGCTTTACTCCTGGCATAATAAAATTTCCAACCATACACAGATTGGTGGTATAGAAACTTCTGTTCTTGATAATGGTTTATCAAGAGGCACACGCATTGCATGGATCAATACCGGCACCGGGCTTCGTTACAAAGTTGTATTAGACAGGGCGATGGATATAGCTGACGCATTTTATAATCAGCATAGCCTTGCATGGATAAGTCATAACGGCATTACCGCTCCACAACCATTTTCTAACCAGGGCATTGACTGGTTAAAAACATTTGCCGGCGGTTTGCTTACCACCTGCGGTCTCTCGCATACAGGAGGACCTGAAACAGATGAATCCGGACAACGGGGGTTACATGGAGAGATCAGCAACCTGCCTGCAGAAATTGAATCCATTATACAGCCAGATCCTGCGGCAGGTAAACTGGATATGAGCATTACAGGAACAGTTAGACAATCCATGGCTTTGGGGCCAAACCTTGAATTAAAAAGAACCATTTCAGGCAAATTGGGTTCACCTGCCATTCACATCCACGATACTGTTATCAACCGCGGCAATCAACCTGCACCGCATATGCTGTTGTACCATTGCAATTTTGGCTGGCCTGTTGTTGATGAAGGAACAGCTATTCTCTGGGACGGAAAATGGCAGTCGCGTGAAGGAGAACCGAATAATAAAATTTTCAATACAAATAATAACTTTAGAAAATGTTCCACGCCGCTTGATACACACTCAGGCCGAGGCGAAGAAGCGGCATTTATTGATATAGCAGCTAATAAAGCGGGGGAATGTTATTGCGGATTATACAACAAACGGTTAGGCATTGCGGTTAGTGTAAAGTTTTATAAAGAAGAACTACCCTGGCTCATTAACTGGCAGCATTGGGGTAAAGGTGAATACGTAACCGGTTTAGAACCCGCTACACTTCCTCCAATGGGGCAGGCAAAAGCACGGGCAGAAAACAAATTGATATTTATAGCGCCGGGCGAATCAAAAACCTACCGGCTTGAAATAAAAGTATTACACGATAAAGAAGCAATAGATCATTTTTTAAACATTTCAACGAAAGCAAATTCATAAAATGGAAAAATTAAGTTTAGCGCAGAAAGCGTTTGACCAGGGAAAAGGTATTTTGCGTTTAGCACCTAACTGGGTGCCGCGTTCATTTTGTGTTCCGGGAAGAAGAATAAAATTACATCCTGATGATTACTATGTATTGGGAGGACAACGTGGAGGCATAGACGAAAGATGGTTTTCTTCAACAACACCTGCAAAAAATGGCCCACTTACAGGAGAAAACGAAGGCTTAAGCCAGATTGTATTTGAAGAAGGTGGTAAAACCCAACAGGTATTACTGAGAGACGCCGTTAGCGAACTAAAAGGTCAACTGATCGGCGATCGCTTATGGAATGAATACCAAAGCTGGCCCATGTATTCCAAATTCTTTGATAACATGGGACCATTACCCCATCACATTCATCACAACGATGAAAAAGCAGCATTGGTAGGTCAGGCCGGAAAACCAGAAGCTTATTATTTCCCGCCACAGGTAAATAATCATGGCGGTGATTTCCCTTATACATTTATGGGAATTGCGCCAGGTACAACCAAAGCGCAAATCAAAGAATGTTTGATGAACTTCAGCAAAGGCGATAATAAAATCACCAATTATTCCCAGGCGTACCGTTTACAGCCAGGTACTGGTTGGGATGTACCTCCGGGATTATTACATGCGCCTGGTAGTTTGTGTACCTACGAACCGCAAAAAGCGTCTGACGTTTTTGCCATGTATCAAAGCTTAGTAAATGAAGCGATAGTGCCGGAAGAATTATTGTGGAAGGATACACCTGAAAATCGCCTAGGTGATTTTGATGCATTGATTGAAGTAATTGACTGGGAACTGAACGTTGATCCTAATCAATATCAAAACCGGTTCATGGCGCCTTTGCCTGTAAAGCCATTTGAACAAACAAAGCCGCAAGGTTATTACGAAACATGGGTTTGTTATAAATCAGACGCTTTCAGCGCAAAGGAGTTAACTGTATTGCCGGGAGCAACGGTAACTATAAAAGACAGCGCGGCTTACGGTATCATCTTAATGCAGGGGCATGGTAAATTTGGTGTTTGGAATATAGATTGTCCTGCGCTGATCCGTTACGGTCAGTTAACCAACGATGAATTTTTTGTAAGTGAACAGGCGGCAAAAGAAGGCGTTGTTATAACCAATCATTCTTCCACCGATCCTATTGTGATATTAAAACATTTCGGACCTTCCAATCCTGATCTCGTTATAAAATAATTGATAACTTATTTCAACATTTCAAATACAAACTAATATGGCAAATAATTATCCCAAACTCCATAACGCTACGTGGCCTGGCGTTGTGGGTAAAGGACCAGATTCTGAACCGCCGCTGCTGATTGAAACGATGCTTGAATACACAGCAAAGGCTGAAGTGAACGGTGTAAAATTTGACGGAGTGGATGTTGGTTTTTTCGACCCTTCCATTGATCTGAACGATGCTGACGGTCCAAAAATACTGGCAGACAAGGTAGCGAAGCATAATCTTGTAATCGGAAGCGTGGTTGCTCCCATTTGGGGCGGACCAATATTAGGCACTGCGGATGATCGCAAAACTTTTTTAGAAGAAGTACGCAAAAGCTGCGTATTCGCGCAAAAGCTGAATGATATTGGTATCCGCAAATATGGTATCGTTCGCATTGATTCTGCCAGCAGCCCCGAGCAATATGCCAAAGACCCGGCCGGCAGTCAAAAATTGATTGTAGAAACGTTCAAAGAAGCCGCCAAAATTGCAGGAGATCACGGCGAAAAATTAGCCGCAGAAGGTGAGATTTGCTGGGCAGGTATGCATAGCTGGAAAACCATGCTTGATACACTTGAAGCAGTAAACAGTCCTAACCTGGGATTCCAGGCAGATATGTCGCATACGTTTTTATATTTGTTGGGATATAATGCACCGGAACATAGAATTTTGCCCGAAGATTTTAAATGGAGCGATCGTGCCGCGCAGGAAGAAGGACTAAAGAAATTAACCGCTGCACTTCGCCCATGGACCATAGATTTTCACGTAGCGCAAAATGATGGAACAGTTCATGGTTCAGGTTCTCACGATAAAACAGGCCGTCACTGTTTGGCTACAGATCCAAACGGAAGATTAGACATTGTAAAAGATGCAGGCTGGTGGCTTCGCGATGAAAATGGCAATGTCACTAAAAAGTTCAATCACATTTGCTGGGATGGTTGTATGTTCCCCAATTCGGTAATGCACAACCAGCAAACCTGGAACGATATTCTTGCCGTGATGATAAAAGTGAGAGAAGCGCACGGATGGCAGGGATAGGCAGGAGGCAGTAACAAGAAGGCAGTGAGAAGGTTTGAGGGATAAGGTAGGTGTTGTATGGGATAAGTGATAATTCAAAAACAAAATATCTTAGTGAACCTTTGTGAGTTCGCGTCTTCGTGGTTTAATCTCAAATTTCAAATCTTAAATTTCAAATCTCGTTATGTCTAAAAAACAACTCCGCATTGGTTTGATTGGTACCGGCTTTATGGGTCGTACGCACTCCAATGGATACAACAGGGTTTCCAACTTTTTTCCAACATTGGAATACGAGCCTGTATTAAAAGCCGTATGCTCCCGCAATAAGGAAAAGGTACAGGCATTTGCTGATCAGTGGGGATATGAATCTATTGAAACAGACTGGAAAGCATTGATAGCTCGCAACGATATTGACGCGGTGGACATATGCACACCCAACGACATGCACGCCGAGATTGCCATTGCCGCTGCAAAAGCGGGCAAGATGATCTTGTGCGAAAAACCACTGGCACGCACACTTCAGGAAGCAAAACCAATGGTGGATGCCGTTGAAGCCGCTAAAGTAAAAAATACGGTGTGGTATAACTATCGTCGTTTGCCTGCTGTATCACTCGCAAAACAAATTATTGATAGTGGTAAGCTGGGCAAAATCTTTCATTACCGCGCAAACTTTCTGCAGGACTGGACCATCAGCGCTGATGTACCACAAGGGGGTACTGCAGCATGGAGACTGGATGCAGAAGCTGCAGGTTCCGGCGTAACCGGCGATTTGCTGGCGCATTGTATTGATACTGCTATGTGGTTGAACGGCGCTATTAAAGATGTATCTGCTGTTACGGAAACGTTTATTAAAGAACGTTTTCACCAGATAACAGGTAAAGTAGAAAAAGTAGGTATTGATGATGCCTGTATTTTTCATTGTCATTTTGCAAATGGATCATTGGGATTGTTTGAATCTACGCGCTACGCCCGTGGTCATAAAGCCTTATATACTTTTGAAATCAATGGCGAAAAAGGTTCTTTGCGTTGGGATCTGCACGATCTGAATCGTTTGGAATATTTTGATCACAATGATGAAAGTATTGTACGCGGATGGAAATCCATTTTGGTAACGGATGGTGATCAACCCTACATGGGCAAATGGTGGGTGCCCGGTTTGATTATTGGATACGAACACAGTTTTGTTCACCAGGTAGCCGACTTTTTACAATCCTTGCAGGATGGCACAGATTGTCACCCTAACTTCCGCGATGCATACGAAACACAAAAAGTATGCGAAGCCGTTATTGATTCAGCCAAAAGCAGAAGCTGGAAAGATACCGGTGTTGAGTGGGTGGAGAAATAAATACTTTTAAAGCCATGATTTGTGTCTCACGAATCATTATAAAAATTCAACCGCTTCGGAAATTTATTCGAAGCGGTTTTTCTTTTTTGCAACCAGCGTCTGGAATGCTATTGAGCTTTACTTGCGTCGCACTCGTGTGCTGTAGCAACACTATGCAGCACTTTATTGCATTGAATATTATGAGACACAGTCCCTGAAAAACATAACAAATAACGAAGTCAGAGACTTCGTATAGCGAAAGTTAGCAAACTTGAATAAGACTCTTAACTTGAAAAGTAAACCTATAGGGTTTGCAGCGCAGTAAGTTTACCTCTGCAAAACCCACCAAATTTTCCGATCTTTATAGCAGTAGTAAACCCTTATTTTCCTAATAGTTAATGAAGAAACTCCTTTCTAATAGCATTTTGTGGACAGCAATTATCCTTGTTGGCATAATAGCTGTATTTGCATTCAGCACAAAAAAACATATAGTTGATTACAGCACCGATGTAAAACCTATTCTCAATAAAAAATGTATTACCTGCCATGGCGGTGTAAAAAAACAAGGTGGTTTCAGCGTATTGTTTCGCGAAGAAGCTTTGGGCAAAACGGAATCAGGGCATCCTGCTATCATTCCCGGCGATCCTGATAAAAGTGAAATGATGAAAAGGCTTACATCACATGATCCGGAAGAGCGTATGCCGTATAAAGAAGAGCCTTTGCATGATGAGGAGATTGACATACTGCGCCGGTGGATTAAACAGGGGGCACAATGGGGAGAACATTGGGCTTATGTTCCTGTGAAATCAGTAAGTGTGCCTAAACCAACCGCATTCTTTGGCTTGATCAGCAGGGATAATGAATGGGCAAAAAACGAGATTGATTATTTTGTGGCAGAGAAGCAGGATGAAATGAATATGAGCCATACCACGGAAGCGGATAAACGAACATTGTTCCGCAGGGTGAGTCTTGATTTGATTGGTATGCCCGCGAAAGAAGCATGGTTACAACAATATCTCTCAGATAAAACAGGTAAAGGATATGAAATACTGGTAGATAGTTTACTGAATGCTCCACAATACGGTGAACGCTGGACTTCCATGTGGTTAGATATGGCACGCTATGCAGATACTAAAGGATATGAAGCGGATATGTCACGTAATATCTGGAAGTATCGCGACTGGCTGATCAACGCATTCAATAGCGATAAACCTTATAATGATTTTTTAACGGAACAGATTGCCGGCGACCTTTTACCTGACCCGACAGATGCTCAATATATCGCTACTGCTTTTCATCGCAACAGCATGACGAACGATGAAGGCGGCACGGATAATGAAGAATTCAGAACCGCTGCCGTAATGGACAGGGTAAATACAACCTGGGAAGTTTTGATGGGCACTACATTCGCCTGTGTACAATGTCACAGTCATCCATACGATCCTTTTACACACGAAGAGTATTATAAATTCCTTGCATTCTTCAACAATTCAAGAGATGAAGATACACAGGCTGATTATCCGTTGCTGCGTCAATTCAGTGGTGCCGACAGCACTAAACTGATTGAATTGAAAAACTGGCTTACTCAATATACAGATGCAACAAAAGAAAAACATATTTATTCGTTTGTAAAAACATGGCAGCCTGCGGTGAATGCATTACAGAGTGATCATTTTCAAAATGCAGCGTTGGCGAGCAGTTGGTATGCTGCTATGCGCAACAATGGCTCTTTTCGTTTACCTAACATTCATCTTGATAATAAAAAAACGCTGCTGTATAGATATACTACAGGATATAACGGTGGCGTATGTACGATAAGGTTAGATAGTTTAAACGGAACCATATTAAATAAAGTTGTTCTTAAAAAAACGGATGGATGGGGAATTGAAAGGCTTGATTTTAATGAGGTAAAAGGCGTACATGATCTTTACTTTACTTATACAAACCATGCATTATTAAACACAGAGAATACGGGTGTAATGTTCGATTGGTTTCATTTCGATGAGCCATTTCCGGGTAAGGATAAACCGGGTTATGATTCCGCTTACAGCAATTACTGGCAGTTGCTTCATGCACCGGCAGAAACCACACCTGTAATGATGGAGAGTAACGATGAACAATATCGTACTACTAAAATTTTTGAAAGAGGCAACTGGTTGGTAAAAGGCGATGTGGTAAAACCAGCACCTCCGCACATACTCAATCCTATGCCTGCAGGTGCTCCTGCAAACAGGCTGGGTTTAGCTATGTGGCTTACAGATAAAAAAAATCCGTTAACGGCACGCACGATGGTAAACCGTTTGTGGGAACAATTGTTTGGCAACGGTATAGCGGAAACGCTCGAAGATCTGGGTACACAGGGCATACAACCTACACACCAGCAATTGCTCGACTGGCTGGCATTTACTTTTATGAATGATGACAAGTGGAGTGTAAAGAAAACGCTCAAACGGATGGTAATGTCGGCCACCTATCAGCAGGCATCGTTCGCTGATAAAAACGTGCTTGAAAAAGATCCATATAACAGGTACTTCACCCGTGGACCGCGGGTGCGACTTTCAGCCGAACAGGTACGCGACCAGGCATTGGTAGTAGCAGGCATTATGAGTAATAAAATGTTTGGGCCAAGTGTAATGCCTTATCAGCCCAAAGGAATATGGCTTTCGCCATGGAATGGTGCCGATTGGGAACAGAGCAAAGGCGAAGATCAACATCGGCGTGGTGTTTATATTTATTGGAAAAGAACAGCGCCTTATCCTTCTATGATGACGTTTGATGCCACAGGAAGAGAAGTATGTTCGGCAAGAAGAATAAGAACCAACACGCCTTTACAGGCTTTGGTTACATTAAATGATGAAGCTTACCTGGAAGCTGCGAGATATTTCGCATTACGGATGCAGAAAGAGGGAGGGAAAAATATTAGAGATCAGATCAAAAAAGGATATGAACTGGCAACCTATCAACCTATTAATGAAGAAGGGATAGCAGTATTGGAAAAACTATATCAAAAGTCTTTGAACACCTATAAAAAAGATAACGCTGCAGCATGCGATATGTTAGATAATAGTATGGGAGATCAAAAAACAGCGCCGGAGATGGCGGCACTAACGGTAGTGGCTAACAGCATTTTAAATATGGATGAATTGATAACGAAAAACTAAACATTTTAACGTTTATAGTTTGAAGTTTATGGTTTCATATACTGAAAGCTCAAGACTGACGGCTGAAAGCTATATTATGACTCAAAAAGAATTACATACACAACGGCTGGTAAAAGAAGCGAACGAGGCGATGATGAATTACCAAACGCGCAGGCATTTTATTAAAGAGAGCGCTATGGGGTTGGGCTCTCTGGCGTTGGGTGCTTTGCTGGGCAGCAGTTGCGGTGCAAAAAAAGAAGCCATTGCAACAAATACTTTTGATGCTGTTAATCCACTGGCCGCGCGTTCACCACAATTTGCCGGCAAAGCAAAATCAGTAATATACCTGCATATGGCAGGCGCTCCGTCGCAATTGGAACTGTTTGACTATAAACCGGAGTTGATGAAATTGAACGGACAGGATTGCCCGCAATCGTTGCTGGAAGGAAAACGTTTTGCATTTATAAGAGGCGTTCCCAAAATGCTCGGTCCACAGGCAGCATTTAAGCAACATGGGCAAAGCGGCGCGTGGATCTCAGAAAACTTACCGCACTTAACAACAGTTGCCGATGAAGTATGTTTTTTAAAAGCCGTTACTACAGATCAGTTTAACCACGCTCCTGCTCAACTGATGATGCATACGGGCAGTGCAAGATTAGGTAGACCGAGTATGGGCTCATGGGTTACCTACGGATTAGGCTCCGACAATCAAAATCTCCCTGGCTTTGTGGTACTTACTTCCGGTGGGCGTTTTCCCGATGCAGGCAAAAGCGTATGGGGGAGCGGCTTTCTCCCTTCAGTGTATCAGGGTGTGCAATGCCGCAGCGAAGGAGATCCCGTACTTTTTGTAAAAGATCCCAAAGGAATGAACCGTGATCTTCGTAAAGCGTCTATTGATGCGATAAACGAAATGAATCACATAAAATATAAGGAATACAAAGATCCTGAAATCAATTCCCGTATTTCACAATATGAGATGGCTTACCGAATGCAGATTTCTGTACCAGAAGTAATGGATATTAGTAATGAACCGGATTATATTCATGAAATGTATGGCACGCAACCCGGCAAGGCATGTTTTGCCAACAATGTTTTATTAGCAAGAAAACTTGTTGAAAAAGGGGTACGTTTTGTACAGTTGTTCGATTGGGGTTGGGATAGTCATGGTACAGATGCCAGCCTTGCAGTAGATGTTGGCCTCATTAATAAATGCCGCAGCGTTGATCGTGCCAGTACAGCACTATTACTGGATCTTAAACAACGCGGTTTATTGGATGATACATTGGTAGTGTGGGGTGGTGAGTTTGGACGCACGCCTATGATGGAAAACCGGGAAGGAAAACAAAATCCTTTTAAAGGAAGAGATCATCATACAGAAGCCTTCACTATATGGATGGCAGGCGGTGGTATAAAAAAAGGAACCACGTATGGCGAAACAGATGAAATTGGTTATAGCGCCATCAGTGGAAAAGTAGAACCTTACGATATACAAGCAACCATTCTCAACCGGCTTGGCTTTAATCACGAACAATTTACATACCAGTTCCAGGGACGCCCGTTCAGATTAACAGATGTACACGGCAAAGTAATTAATGAAGTTTTGGCGTAGATTCGATTGTTGTTTTTGCTGGCTTTTAATTTATGGCTCGTTATGACAGACACAATATTGTAACATGTTCAGACATCAGGGTAAAACACGAACACTAAGCCACAATCTTAAAATAGCTTCATTATTATCTTCCGTAGCGGGCATTGTAAATGTTGCCGGCTTTTTAGCTGTTCAGCGTTTAACCACAAACGTAACGGGGCATTTCGCGTTTTTTGTGGATGAAGTTTTTAAACTTAAGATTTCGGAAGCCTTTGTATATTTCCTGTACATATTTTTCTTCTTCGCAGGCTCTTTTGTTTCCAGCCTCCTTATAGAAATCATTTCGCGAAAAGATGACCATTATATTTATATAGTTCCCGCCTCAATTGAGTGTATTATTCTTTTCGTGATTGGTTGCTGGGGTCAAAACCTGATTACGCAAAGCCCCAATATCATTGCATTTGGATTATTATTCGCTATGGGATTACAAAACTCCCTTGTAACTACTATCTCAAGCGCTACAGTTAGAACAACCCATTTAACGGGGCTCTTCACCGACCTTGGGATTGAACTGTCACAATTGTTTTTTTATAAAGAAAAACAACAAAAGGCAAGATTAGTGTCGTCTATAAACTTACGCTTAACTATTATCAGCTTCTTTTTTATTGGCGGCATTGTAGGTGGCATTTTATATACCAACGTTCAACTGTACACATTAATATTTTCAGCAGGCATATTAGCTTTGGGTCTCATTTATGACAGTATCAAATTCAGGGTTATATTATTAAGACGAAGACTCAGGGACCGGTAGGATTTTAATTCAGGCAGAATTCTGGCAACGGGATATTAATGGAAGCGTTTTAATAATTCCTAGGCGCTTGTCGAATACCGCCGGACGAAGTAACCAACATCCGGCAAAATGGGTAAAAATTTTCCTGATTTCGTATTTCATATATTATTATTTCTGCCCTTCAACTCCTATCTTTGCGCCAAATTTCAAGAGCGCATGGCGTCAAAAAGCGTAAAATCCTTATTGGTAGCAGTTTTCAGCTTGTCAATATGTTTTTTTTATAATGTATCTTTTTCACAGGATACGCCACCACATGATGGAGCTGAAGCTCATCCTAAAATTGGGACGGAAAAAGAAGAACCTTTTGACGCGGCAGCTACTATTCTTGAACATATCAGAGACCAGCACAGCTGGCATTTATGGGGTCATAATAGTATTCCTTTACCCGTAATTATAAAAACAGACAAGGGTTTTGAAGTATTCTCTTCTGCCAAACTGGTTGGAGAACATCATGAACCTATAGTATATAATGGCAACTATTCCTACAAGCTTTTTGAAGACAAAATAAAAATTGTAAATGCTGAGGGAACGCTTGATGAGGAAGCCTCTAAAAAAGTGTTTGATATATCTATTACCAAAAACGTGGTTTCCATGTTTTTGACAGTATTCGTCTTGATTCTGTTGTTTACTTCAGTAGCGAGAGCGTACCAAAAAACAGGTATTAATTCCGCGCCTAAAGGATTTCAATCTTTTATTGAGCCGATTATTCTTTTTGTTAGAGATGAAATAGCCAAACCTTATCTCGGACACGCTTATACACGTTTCATGCCTTTCTTATTAACTGTATTTTTCTTTATCTGGATAAACAATATACTCGGGCTTATTCCTTTTTTCCCCGGTGGCGCCAATGTAAGCGGTAATATCGCCTTCACCCTTACGCTTGCTTTGTTCACTTTTATTATAGTGAATGTAAATGGCAAGAAAGATTACTGGGTGCATATTTTCTGGATGCCAGGTTTACCTACCGTAATGAAGGCCTTTTTGATGCCGATTGAAGTATTGGGTGTTTTCATTAAGCCTATCTCGCTCACTATACGATTGTTCGCCAACATTACCGCTGGTCACATTCTCGTATTGAGTTTGATTTCGCTTATATTTATATTCAAGGCCGTATCTGCTTCAGCAATGGCTGTGCCTTTCGCAGTGTTTATTGATATTATTGAGTTGCTGGTGGGATTTCTGCAGGCATTTATTTTCGCGATGTTATCCGCTTTATATATAGGAATGGCAATTGAAGAACATCATGATCATCATGAAGATATTCCTGTGATATAATGCTAAAACGTTTTTATTCACTTTTAAATATTAAAAAATGGTAGTAGGAAGTGTTGCTGCAATTGGTGCAGGTTTAGCGGCTATCGGTGCTGGTATCGGTATCGGTCAGATCGGTAAAGGCGCTCTCGAAGGTATTGCACGTCAGCCAGAAGCCACTAACGACATCCGTACCAACATGATTGTTGCTGCGGCGTTGGTTGAAGCGGTTGCGCTGTTCGCTGTGGTGGTGTCGCTCCTGGGTAATAGCCTTGGTGCTGCATCCTAACACAAAGTCTTGTACAGACTTTTAGCAAAGGGCGAAAAAGTCTGTACTTTTAAAAGAATCTTGAAAGCATTAATATATACATTATGTTACTGGAAGTAAATCCTTTAGTACTCCCCGATCCGGGTTTAATGATTTGGTCAACGCTTGCGTTTTTAATATTGCTTTTTATATTAGGAAAGTTCGCCTGGAAGCCAATTATGAAAGCAATTGGCGAAAGAGAAAAAGGCATTAATGACGCTATTGCTACCGCTGAAAAAGTAAAGGCGGAAATGGCGCAGATGCAGAGTGATAATGAAAAGCTGCTTGCACAAACCCGTGAAGACAGGGCGCAGATATTAAAGGAAGCAAAGGAGATCAAAGACAAAATGATCAACGATGCTAAAGAACAGGCTAAAGAGGCTGCTGCTAAAATAATGGCAGAAACCCAACAGTCAATCGAGAACCAGAAGATGGCTGCTGTAATTGACCTTAAAAACCAGGTAGGTAATATGGTAATAGAAGTGGCGGAAAAAGTATTGCGCCGCGAGCTTGCCAATAAAACAGACCAGGAAGGTTATATTAAGCAATTAACCAACGAAATAAAATTGAATTAATAGTTGAGGTCAGGAAAAAAATGATGTAGTTATCATTTCAAATCTTACATCTCAAATCTCAAATAAAATCAATGCTTCAACCACGTTTAGCCGGCAGGTACGCCAAAAGTTTGATTGATTTAGCCCAGGAGCAAAATCAATTGGATGCAGTATATGCCGACATGGTTTTTTTACAGGGAATTTTTAAACAGAACAAAGATTTTACAACTGT
>JBGALP010000003.1:0-2987 GCA_044223805.1 Agriterribacter sp. | reverse complement strand
CCCTGTTATTACTGCCGATAAGAAAAATGCGATAATGGATGCAGTTACCAATGGCAGGGTAAACAACTTTACGAGCACTTTTAATAAATTGCTTATCCGTAAAAACAGGGAGAATATTTTACCGGAAATTATTACCGCTTTTGTTGAGCAGTATAATACCATAAAAGGCATTCATAAGGTAAAATTAACTACAGCGCAACCTATAAGCGATGCTTTAAAAACAGAAATAGAGCAGAAAGTAAAAAATGATACTAAGCTTTCAAAAATTGAATTGGAAACTATAGTGAAGGAAGAGTTGATTGGTGGGTTTGTACTGGAGTTTGATAATAACCTGATTGACGCGAGTGTGCAAAGAGATTTAAAAGATATTCAGAAACAGTTCAGAAGTAACATTTACGTAAAGAATATCAGGTAAAAAGTATTAACGATTTAAAATTGATTATCTAAAAAATAAATTAAGCATATGGCAGAAATTAAGCCCGACGAAATAAGTGCGATACTGCGTCAGCAGTTAAGCAATTTTAATGCAGGCGCTGATCTTGAGGAGGTTGGTACCGTACTTCAGGTGGGTGACGGTATTGCACGTATTTATGGTTTAAATAATGTACGTGCTGGTGAACTGGTTGAGTTTGAGAACGGTGTAAAAGCGGTGGCGCTTAACCTGGAAGAAGATAATGTGGGTGTGGTATTAATGGGTGAATCAGGCGATATAAAAGAAGGCAACAAAGTAAAAAGAACCGGTAGCATCGCTTCTTTAAAGGTAGGCGAAGGCGTTATAGGCCGTGTGATAAATGTATTGGGTGAACCAATAGATGGTAAAGGACCTATTACCGGTGATTTATATGAAATGCCGCTGGAACGTAAAGCTCCTGGTGTAATTTTTCGTGAGCCGGTAAAAGAACCTTTGCAAACCGGTATCAAAGCTATAGATGCGATGATTCCTGTGGGTCGTGGTCAGCGTGAGTTGATCATCGGTGACCGCCAAACCGGTAAAACCGCTATCGCCATAGATACCATTATTAACCAGAGAGAATTTTACCAGGCTGGAAAACCGGTATATTGTATATATGTTGCTATCGGGCAAAAAGCTTCAACTATTGCTAACGTAATGAAAACGTTAGAAGACAACGGTGCAATGGCGTATACTGTTATTGTTGCAGCGTCTGCTTCAGATCCTGCTCCACAGCAGTTCTTTGCTCCTTATGCGGGTGCGGCAATCGGCGAGTTTTTCCGCGATACCGGTCGTCCTGCATTGATTGTATATGATGATTTAAGTAAGCAGGCGGTAGCATACCGTGAGGTATCATTGTTGCTTCGTCGTCCTCCTGGTCGTGAAGCATATCCTGGTGATGTATTCTATTTGCATAGCCGTTTGCTGGAGCGTGCAGCTAAAGTTATTAATGACGATAAGGTAGCAAAAAATATGAATGATGTACCACCAAGCATCAGGCACATGATAAAAGGTGGCGGTTCATTAACGGCATTGCCTATTATTGAAACACAGGCTGGTGACGTATCGGCATATATTCCAACAAACGTAATCTCTATTACCGACGGACAGATATTTCTCGAGTCTAACCTGTTTAACGCCGGTATCCGTCCTGCTATTAACGTAGGTATCTCCGTTAGCCGTGTAGGTGGTAATGCGCAGATCAAATCCATGAAAAAAGTATCTGGTACGCTTAAATTAGACCAGGCGCTTTATCGTGAGTTGGAAGCCTTTTCTAAATTCGGTGGCGATCTTGATGCGGCTACTAAATCAGTAATTGACAAGGGTGCCAGAAACGTGGAAATATTAAAACAACCACAATACTCTCCTTTTACAGTTGAAAAACAGGTAGCTATTATTTACCTGGGTACACAAGGTCTTTTAAAAGACGTACCTGTAAATAAGGTAAAAGAATTTGAAGAGCTTTTCTTACTGGAAATGGAGAATAAATTACCTCAATATCTTGCAGAATTTAAGAAAGGCAATTTACCCGAAGAAGGGCTTAAAGAGATGGTAGAACTTGCAAAAGGTTTAATGTCGAGATATAAATAGAATCTTTTAAAATTGATAAAGAAGAGGTCCTGGCAATAAATCTGCCGGGACTTTTTTTATGCACATTTAATAATAAGACAGGCGGTACTAAAAATACTCGCCGTAGAAAAAAAACGTTATTAGCATATCTCCGGCATTTATGGATCTGGTTTTATTGATGTATGATAATCATAGGTTCTTCAAATGTAAAAATTTGATACCTATCGAATATATTATGCTATAACAACTACCTATGTTAATTGTATATGTCTATGATTACATAGCGTAGTTAACATTTGAATAGACCTAATTGCCGATCATGGAGATACACCGCTGCACTTTAAAAAAAAGGGGATTACATACTTTTATAGTGATTACGCTAATTGCTGTATTCACAAAGGTACATGCCCAACCTACGGCAGCAAATCCAGCTACAGCCTCATTCCCGGTAAGTATTGGCAACCAGTGCGGAGGAGGACTGAGTACCTGGTCTGCCCATGTTTTTCAGTATAACAGTCTTACCACTACCCTGGATTATTTTGAAGATTGTATACCTACACTTTTAGGACCAGGGTTTGGGATTTATGGTGCGGGAATTTCCTTTAATCCAGCCGATCACAAACTCTATTATTACAGGTATACCGGCGGCAATACTTATGTGTGGCGTTGGCAGCCGGGAAGTGGCTGTCCACCATCAACGGCAGTTTACCAACAATATAATAACGTTGCAATACTTGGTTTTGCTTTTGCGCCCGATGGCTTGTGTTACCAGCTTGTTTTTACTGGTGCAGGTCCATATGGCTTAGCATTACGCACCGTAGATTTTGCTACAGGCACCTTCGGACCTCAGAGAAATATAGTGTTACCTGCAGGCACAACCATTACCCAACAATCAGGAGATCTAACGCTTACGCCTGACGGTAAGATGCTGATGGTGTGGGATAAACATTATATGACGGTGAATTAC